>JAYSVE010000786.1:0-7263 GCA_043718725.1 Methylibium sp. | reverse complement strand
TGTCGAACACCCATGGCACGCGAACCTGATGGCTGAATCACTGGTTCAACTGGGCCAGCGGGCTCTGTCAGCGCCCGTGGCGGCTCACCATGCCCGTGTTGGGGTTTAGTTACACTAGCCCTCATGAGCGACAACATCGGACGCGCGACCACGCTTCAGGGCCAGACGACGGCTGTTGCCACCAATCGCCCCAGCGTGATTCAGTTGGTTTTCCGTGAGAAGGCGGCGCTCTACGCGGCCTACATGCCCTTGTTCTCGGACGGCGGACTGTTCGTTCCGACGACGCGAGAATACCGTCTCGGTGAAGACATTTACTTGCTCTTGTCGCTTCCGGAAGATCCTCAGCGCTACCCGGTCGCGGGCAAGGTCGGTTGGGTCACGCCCGCCAATGCATCCGGTGGTCGCACCCAAGGTGTCGGCGTTCGATTTCCAACCGATGACAAAACCCGGGTGTTGAAATTGAAGATCGAGGAAATCCTCGGAACATCGATTTCCTCATCAAAGCCGACTCAGACCATTTGAGCGCTCGCGCGCATTTGCGCTTGGTGCAAGCCCGATGTTCGTCGATTCACATTGCCACCTCAGTGCGCCTGAATTGAGTCAACAGATTGACTCGATTCGCGCCGAGATGGCCACAGCGCGCGTGGATCGGGCCATGTGCATCTGCACGACTCTCGAAGAGTTCGATGACGTGCATCGGCTTGCCACGAGCTACGACAACTTTTGGTGCAGCGTCGGTGTCCATCCTGACAATGAAGGCGTGCGCGAGCCCTCGGTTGATGAACTGGTCACGCTCGTTCAAAAGTCCCGCGTGGTGGCGATTGGCGAAACCGGCCTTGACTACTACCGTTTGAATGGCCGCAACCTGGCCGACATGGAATGGCAGCGCCATCGATTCCAAGTCCACATCGCGGCCGCTCAAGAGTCTCTGAAGCCGTTGGTGGTCCACACGCGTAGCGCTTCGGCCGACACCTTGGGAATTCTGGGTGAGGCCGGGTCGATCCCGTCAGGGGGAGTCTTCCACTGTTTTACCGAATCCGAGGCGGTTGCGCGTGCGGCCCTGGACCTGGGTTTCTACATTTCGTTCTCGGGAATCCTGACTTTCAAGGCGGCGTCCGAACTTCGCGAAGTCGCCCGTTTCGTTCCCCTGGACCGCTGCCTGATCGAAACCGACAGTCCTTACCTGGCCCCGGCTCCATTCAGAGGACGGACAAACAGTCCAGCCTATGTTCCCTTCGTTGCGGTACAGCTCGCACAACTGAAGGAATTGAGCGTCGAAGCCATCGCGCAAGGCACGACGGACAACTTCAACCGGTTGTTCAAGTTGCCGGCCAGCAATGCGCGAGAGTGAGAGAGGTGGGTCCGGCCGACCCGCCGTTGGCATCGCTCTGAACGGTTTTAGTTAAAGCACTACAATGTATAATATGTCAACTCATAGCTCGGGTTGAGCGGCTCGCCCACGCTGGCAAGCCGTGCAATCCCCGCAACGTGCGCGACAACAGCGGCCGCAATTCCTCCAGGCTGCGCGCGTGCATTACATCGGCCTTTTCGATTCAGCCCCATCGCGCCGGGTCAACGCCTTGTTGCAGGTGGCCGAACTCGGCGCCGGGCAGTTCCTTGCGCTCGGGCCGGGCGCTGGACGAGGCGCGCGCGACCGACAGCGCGATACCCGCACTGGTGCCGCCCGCCTTCGCCCAAGCCTGTGCGCCGGCGTCGACCGGGTTGCGCGCGGGCACGACAATCGCCGGATGTTTGAACCGCGTGCACGAAAGCCACCACCATCGCAAGATCACCTCGGGCGTGCGTGGCCGCGGCAAGGTGGTGGGTCGAACGGCGTTGCGTGCGAGCGCGGACAGGGCTGGCCGGTCTTCTGGTTTGTGCTGGTCGGCGCGGCGGCGACCTTGGTTCACTTCGGCGTCGTGGTGGCGCTGGTATCGCACTCGGTCGCGGGCCCGCTCACGGCCAACCTGGTGGCGTGGACAGTGGCTTTCGCGGTGTCGTTCCTCGGCCACTGGCGGCTGAGCTTCGGTAGCCAGCAGGCACCGGTTTGGCGGTCGGCCCGGCGCTTCTTCACTGTGTCGGTCGCGGGCTTCGCACTCAATCAGGCGGGCTATTGGCTGTTGCTGCGCGCCGGATGGGGTTATGCGGCGGCGCTGGCGGTGGTGCTCGCCACGGTGGCGGTCTTGACGTACCTGACCGGTCGCTTTTGGGCATTCGTGCCGCAGGTCGAGCGTTAGCGGGATCGTGGCCTGTCGCTCAGCGCCAGCGCGCCAGCACCTTGCCTCCGCGCCGCGCCAATGGTTCCAGGCGGGCGCGTTCATGCGCCGGCAGCGCATCCAGCCGCTGCGCGGGCAGCACGACGCAGGCAGCCTCACCTTCACGCAGAGCGCTCAGTCGGTCGAGCGAACGCGCTTGCCCGCCGGAGTAGAACGACCCTGAAAAAGGCACTTCTCCCAAGAAGTACAGCGGCTCGCCGGGTTGTCGGCGCTCCCGATACTCGCTGAGCAGGGCCTTGGCCGAGTAGCGCTCGAAGCGGCCGTCGGCATGCAAGAACGCCAGCGGGCCGACCAGGGCGGCGATGCTCAGCAGCACCCCGGCCGTGACGACGCCTTCGGCCCAGCGTTGACGCTTGCGCGTGGCGCTCCAGCCTGCCGCGAGCAGGGCAAACGCGGGCAGGCCGGGAAGCACGTAGGTCCACAGGACGTTACCCGCCAGTGTGAAAAAAAGGCAGGGGGTCAGCGCGAACAGCAGCAGGAAGCGGCCATCGGCGACGGTGTGCGGCGGCGGCATCGGAGTTTCGGCCGGCGCCGCCTCGCGTGCCACCAGCAACGCAGGCAGCAACAGGGGCCATGGAGCGATCGCGGCGATCGCGAACAGCCAGATCGACCCACGCTGGAAGGCATGCGCGCCGCCATACAGGTCGCCGGTCCAGCCGGGTGTGACGAAGCGCTTCCAGTGTTCGCCGACGATAAAGTACTCGAGGAATCCTGGCGTGCGGGATTCGGCCCACAGGTACCAGGGCAGGCTGAAGCCCAGCACCAGGGCCGCGCCACGCAACCACGCGACCTGCCGCCACGCGATGCACACCCGGCCGGCCAGCAAGGCCCACGCCATGATCGGGAAGCCCCACAACACGATGGACACCGGCCCCTTGGCCAGCAGCCCGATCGTCGCGCCAAACACCATTGACCAAGGCACCGCCGAGGCGCGCCCGCCGCTGTGCAAGCTCGCCCAGAAGCCGAACATGACCAGGGTCGTGCCCAGCGTCATGGCCATGTCGGTCACGACCGTGCCGCTGGTCACCAGGAACAGCAACGACGCCCCTAGCCAGGCAACCGCGTGCCAGGCTGCGCGACGCGACCGGCGCCGAGCGTGCCGCCAGGCCAGGGTGGCCACGAACAAGCCGGCCAGGAGATTTGGGAGCCGCGCGGCGAACTCGTTGATGCCGAGCAGCTTGAAACTCAGCGCGGTGGCCCAGAACGACAGCGGTGGCTTGCCCCAGAACGGCAGCGTATCGTTGAACCAGGGCGTGACCCAGTCATCGCGCTCGAGCATTCTTCGCGCGATGTCGGCATAGCGCGCCTCGGTCGTGTCCAGCAGCGGATACATGGCCAGCGAGCCCAGGCGAACCAGCAGCAATGCCACGATGGCCCAGATCAACACCCGGCCGGCCGCCGCGCCCTCGCGCGGCAACGCACTCACTTTGCCACCGAGCTGCTCTCGGCCGGCAACGAGGCGTCCGCGCCCGGCACGGCGTTGTGCACGCGCCGGAATTGAGGCGGCGTGAACTCGTCCACCACGAACAGGGGCCGGCGCTTGGCCTCCACGAACAGGCGGCCGAGATACTCACCGATGACGCCCAACCCAAGCAGGTTCAGGCCCCCGAGCGACAGGATCGCGACGATGAGTGTCGGGAAGCCCTGGACTGCCTCTCCGAACACCAGCGCTTTGACGGCATAAAAGACCGTCAGCGCCAGCGCCGTGGCCGCCGCCAGCAGGCCGACCAGCGACGCCAGTCGCAAGGGCACGATCGAGAACGACGTGATGCCGTCAACGGCCAGTGCCCACAAGCGCCGGTAGTTCTGCTTGACCATGCCGGCCGCGCGAGGCTCGCGGTCATATTCGAGCGTCACCTGGCTGAAACCCACCCACGCGAACAAACCCTTCATGTAGCGGTTGCGCTCCGGCAGCGAATTCAGCACCTCGACGGCGCGCCGGCTGAGCAGCCTGAAGTCGCCCACATCAGCGGGAATGGGCACATGGCTGAGCCGCCTCAGCACTCCATAAAAGAGACTGGCGCTCGCGGTCTTGAACCAGGTCTCGCCCTCGCGGCGGCGGCGGCGCATGTTGACCACGGCGTTGCCACCTTCCCAGGCGCGCAACATCTCGGGGATGAGTTCGGGCGGGTCCTGCAAGTCGGCATCGATGATGATCACGCAGGCGCCCGAACTGGCGCGCAGCCCCGCGCTCAAGGCCGGCTCCTTGCCGAAATTGCGCGACAGGCGCAACACGCCCACCGCAGGCTCGCCGCGCCGGAATTGCCCTAGAAGCGCGGCCGTGCCATCGGTGCTGCCGTCGTCGACGTAAATCAGTTCGAACGGTATCGCCAGGCGATGCAGCACGGGCAGCACCCTGTCGTGAAATGCCGGCAGGACCTGGAACTCATTGAACACCGGAACCACGACACTGAGCGCGCAGCCGGAGAGAGGCGCCCACAAAGCAGCGGCGTCGACCTCGTTGTCGGCGGCGCGTCGAGCGTGGGTTTCTTCAGCGAGATTCAAGTTGTGTACTCCTTGGTCATGACGACCTCGGCCGCTTCGCGATGCAGGCGCGCCCACCTCGCCGCGCGCCTGCGCCATTGGCCGCGCCGTCCGCACCCGTATTCGACCGTTCCCGCGCCGCGCAGGCCGGCTCGGCATGCCTGCGCGCGACCGTTGGGTGGTGGCGCCACGGGCGGCGAATGTGGCACCGGCCGCCGCAGCTCCCACCCCATGACGCGGCGACGACACGGCAACTCCGACCCCTGCCGTGGCCGCGCGGACAGCGCCATCGGCCCGCGTCGCGCGATGGTACATGCTGAGAAGGCTGGTGGCGGCAGGCACGGTGCGCACGGAGGTGCTCGAAGGACGCGTGCGCAGCATCGAGCCGGCGGCGTTCACCGAAGTCTGCGCGCTGGGCGAAGAGCAGCGCGTGCGGGTGCTGATCGACATCGGCAGCCCGCAATCGAAATGGCAGGCGCTGGGCGACGGCTTTCGCGTCAGTGTTCGCATCGTCACGCTGGCGCAGGACAACCTGGCGCTTCCGGCCGGCGAGAACCTGGGCCTGCAGCGGGGCACGAGCTCCCGCCGCAAGCCGCCATGCCGCCACGGCGGGGCCGGTCGACGTCGGCACGGCCGTCGGCCTGACGCGCCGATCAACGCCGAAGGGTCAGTTCAGCGAGCCCCAGGCGGAACTGAGGGTGCCCGGCTGGGTCGTCGGGCCATCGCTTCTGGGCGTCGCGGCCGGCGCGGGCGCCAGGCGATGCTGGACGGCGAAGACAAACAAATTGAGCTTGCCCTGGACGCTGAGCTTGCTGTAGATGACGGTCAAGTGGTTGCGCAGCGTGTGTTCGCTCATGCCCAAGGCCTGCGCGATAACCAGGCTCTTGGCACCGCGCTGGCTGACAATGGCCTGGATCACCTGCAGCTCCTTTGGCGTGAGCGTTTCGATGCGGCGCCTGGCGTCGCTCTTGGCTGCGGAACGCGCGCCCGCCACACCTGGCATGGTGCCGAGCAGCAGCGACATCAGGGAGCCGTCGAGCCACACCTCGCCGGCATGCACGCGTTCGATGGCGTCGAGGATGCTCTCCGTGGGCTGCGACTTGAGCACCACGCCACGCGCGCCGTGCATCACGGCTTCGCGGTGGTGGGCGGGGTTCAGATCCCCGGTGAGCAGGACAACCTGGACCTGCGCGTCGTTGACCAGCGGCGGGATGCAGCGGACCGCGTTCGCGTCGCCCAGGCCCAGGTCCAGCAACACCACGTCGGTGCGACCCAGTGCGGGGTGAATTAGCAATTCTGCACAGGTGCTGGCGGTGCCGGCCACACACATGCGCGGGCTGGCGCTTTGGACCAATTGTTCCAGGCCCCACAGGGTGACGGCGTGATCGTCGGCCAGCAGCACCCGGATCGGAAGCGCCGGGACGCCGTCGACCGCGGGCGACGCGGCTGGGTGCGAAGTCATCCGAGGGTTCCCGACAACGGCAATGTGATCACGATCTCGGTGAATTCCGGCTGGTGGTTGACCTCCACGCCCCCACCCATTTCGGTCGCGCGTTCGGTCAATGAACGGGGTACGAATTCTGGCGGCAGGTTCTCGCCGTGATCGTGGTCATTGCGCAAGCGCAGGACCACGTCGGTCTGGCTCACGTCAATCAGTACCGTCACTGCCGTGGCAGAAGTGTGGCGGCGGGCGTTGGTCAGCGCCTCGTTGACCATGTGCAGAACCGCCTTGGCGGCCGAGCCGCGCAGGCGTGGCGCCTGTGGCGCAAAGATGTGGACTTTCAGGCCGTACAGTGACTGAAAACGCTGGGCCTGGCGCTGCAAGGCGGCCAGGGGAGCACTGTCATGCTGGCTGGGGTCGTTGCCGCGGCGCAGGCCGCTGATCACGTCGCGCAGGGTTTCCAACTCTTCGTTGGTAATGTGCACCAGTTGCTGGATGTGGTGGCTGAGGGGGTTGTCCTGGCCGGCTTGGCGGGCCAGCGCTTCCAGGCCGTATTTCAGGCCAAGGTAAGGCTGCACGGCGCTGTCGTGCAGGTCGCGGCCGATGCGTTCGCGCTCTCGCGAAGCGGTTTCGCGCTGCATTTGCTCGAGCAGGTCGCTGCGTTCGAGCAGCGGCATGGTTTCGCGCATCACTTCGTTGAGCCAACGCAGGTCTGCCTGGGTGAACGGGGGTTCGGCTCGATTCAGGCACAAGGTGCTGAGGGGCTGGCCATAGTTGACCAGGGGCAGCGCCAGCGCTTGCGCGCCGATGTGCGCCAGAGCGCGCCGGGCGTCGTCGTCAAGCGCCCGGGACCACTCACCGGTTGCCGGGTCCAGCGCGTCGGCAAGCGGTTCCGACGAGCCGTCCGCTGCGTAGATGCAACCCAGATCGCGCGGAAGCGCCGCCAGCCGTTCGCGCCAAGGTGTGGCGTCGGGTTCAGCCAACTCCAGGGTCGGCGCTTCGGCCCGCCAATGAAAAATGCGCGGCTCGGGTCCCTGCAGGCTGATGGCAGCGCTGTTCAGA
>JAYSVE010000785.1:0-3089 GCA_043718725.1 Methylibium sp. | reverse complement strand
AGCAGCGCGGTGGCGTGGTTGTGAAAATCGGCCGACACGTAGCCGACGCGGAGGCGCCGCGCGCCGGGCGCCGGCAGCAAACGCTGCGCCAGCGGCTGGACCCCGCGTGCGCTCTTGCAGGCCACTTGCCGCGCGGCGGCCTTGAACAGCAGCGGCGGGTGAGGTATGGCGGCAAGCGCCCACACGGCGCCCTCGCCGCGCGCGTTGGCCGCGCCGGCGCTGTCGGCGAGGGAGGCCACGACGCCGGCACAGGCGGCGTCGAAACCGTCCCACTGGCAGGCGTGCTGGCGCATGTGCAGCACCATGGTCTGCGCGGTGAAGCGCTGCGGGTCCAGGGTCCACGCGGTCAGAAAGCTTTCGGCCGATTCCTGGTAGAGCTTCATGTCCTTGAGCGCCAGGCCGAGCTGCATGTGGATGGCCGGGTCGCTCATCTCCAGCACCATCGCCTCCAGGAACACCGCCACCGCCTCTTGCGGCTGCGCCAGGTGCGCCAGCGTCGTGCCATGGTTGACGACAAAGTGGTAGTGCGCGCGCGCCGGCCCACCGGGAAATTGCTCGAACACCGCCAGCGCTTCGGCCCAGCGGTTCTGCTGCATCAGCGCCATCGACAGCAAATGCGCCGCCTTGTGGTTGTGCGCCTCCAGCGCCAGCGCGCGCCGGGCAGCGTCCAGCGTGGCGTCCAGCCGACCGAGCTGGAACCGCGCCGTGGCGAGCGTGACCCAGTCCTGCGCCCCGAAGCGCCGGTCCGGCGCCAGCGCCGCCAGGGCCTGTTCGGCCTGCGTCCACGCGCCGCTCAGAACATGTTGATAGGCGTTGCGGCGCGTCTGGAGAAACTGCTTGCCGTGAGAAATGCTTGCGGCGGGCATGCGGGAGGTCATGAGAAATCCTGTCCGGCGGGACAAGGCGCCGGTCGGCCCATCGTCGGTCGCAGGCGCCGACGTCGATCGCGCGAAAAGCTCGACGGGCGGGCCGGTTCTCAGGCGATTGCGCCGGTTGACGCCATGTTTGTCGGGCGGCTTCTGCGATGTCGAAAGGGCTCAAGTCACTCAATCCCACGTCGATACTGCTTGCAGCGAGGCAACATTCCCAGGTCTCGTGATTCGGCATCCACTCGCCATCACCCTCAGGAGTTTCATCATGTCATTGACCATCAACACGAATACCGCTTCGCTGACCGCCCAACGCAACCTCAGTGGTTCGCAAAGCACCCTGGCCACGTCCATGCAGCGCCTGTCTTCCGGCCTGCGCGTGAACAGCGCCAAGGACGACGCCGCCGGCCTGGCCATCGCCGAGCGCATGAACGCCCAGACCCGCGGCCTGAACGTCGCGGCGCGCAATGCCAACGACGGCATCTCGCTGACCCAGACCGCCGAAGGCGCGCTTGGCAAGGTGGGCGACATGCTGCAACGCATGCGTGAACTGGCCGTGCAATCGTCCAACGCCACCAACAGCGCCGACGACCGCAAGGCGCTGCAGGCCGAAGTGGGCCAGTTGCGTGACGAAATCGACCGCGTCGCCAAGAACACCAGCTTCAACGGCCAGGTGCTGCTGAACGGCAAGTTCTCGGCCGCCACCTTCCAGGTCGGCGCCAACGCCGGCGAAACCATCACCGTGGCAGCGCTCACCAACTCGTCGGCCGACGGCCTGTCGAAGGTGGTCTATGGCAAGGACAACGTCGTCACCGGCACCGCCGGCCAGGTGAGCGACCTGACCGCGATCACCAACGGCTCGCTGGCCATCACCGTGGCCGGCACGACCTACTCGATGGCCGACATCGCCGTGGCCCGCACCGGTGAAGAGCGCATGGGCCAGGTGGTCGAGGCGATCAACCGCCGCACCTCGGACACCGGCGTCACCGCCTTCATGAAGGCTTCCACCGCCACGCCGGGCGCCTACGACATCGAGTTCCGCTCGTCCAAGCTCGACGCCAGCGGCAGCGCCGTGGCGGTGGCCGCCGTCGGCTTCACGCAGGCCAGCACCGGCATGCTCGCCGCCGACCTGGCGATCACCAACAACTCGGCGACGTCCAAAGCCGGCATCTCCACGCTGTCGGTCGAAACCGTCGAAGACGCCTGGCTGGCGATCAAGAGCATCGACGATTCGTTGAACCAGGTGAACAGCGCCCGCGCCACGCTGGGTGCGGTGCAAAGCCGGTTCGAGAACACCGTGGGCAACATCGCGATCCAGTCGGAAAACATCTCGGCCGCCCGAGGTCGCATCGTCGACGCCGACTTCGCGATGGAAACGGCCAACCTGTCGAAGGCGCAGATCCTGCAACAGGCCGGCACGGCGATGGTGGCCCAGGCCAACCAGTTGCCGCAGCAGGTGCTGTCGCTGCTGCGCTGATCAAAACCCCGTGGCCCGGCGCCAGCCGGGTGAAGCTCTCCATACGCCCGGCCACGCGCCGGGCGTTTTTGCGTTTGCCTGGGCCCCCGACGCTTCGAAGTAGCGCCCGATCGACCCTCTTTTTCGGCGTTCGCGGCGCACCGCGTTCCTCAAGAATCAAGCCTCAACGTCATACACGGCCCGCCGCCGTGTCGGCCAGGCCGCAGATTCACCAGGAGCGCATCCATGCCCCAGACCATCAACACCAACCTCAACTCGCTCACCGCGCAGCGCAACCTGAACTCGTCGCAGGGCGCCCTGGCCACCGCCATGCAGCGCCTGTCCTCGGGCCTGCGCGTGAACAGCGCCAAGGACGACGCCGCCGGCCTGGCCATCGCCGAACGCATGAACACCCAGGTGCGCGGCCTCAACGTCGCGGCGCGCAATGCCAATGACGGCATCTCGCTGGCCCAGGTGGCCGAGGGTGCGCTGGGCAAGGTCGGCGACATGCTGCAGCGCATGCGCGAACTGGCGGTGCAGGCGTCCAACGCCACCAACAGCGCCGACGACCGCAAGGCCCTGCAGTCCGAGGTGACCCAGTTGCGCGACGAGATCGACCGGGTCGCGAAGAACACTTCCTTCAACGGCCAGAAACTGCTGGACGGGTCGTTCTCGGCCTCGACCTTCCAGGTCGGCGCCAACTCCGGCGAAACCATCACCGTCGCGGCGCTGACCAACGCGTCGGCCGACGGTCTGTCCAAGGT
>JAYSVE010000784.1:0-3091 GCA_043718725.1 Methylibium sp. | reverse complement strand
GGCGCAGCGCGGCCTGCCCGACTACAGCTCGGCGCGGATCGAGCTGCTGGGCAACGAGTCGCTGTACGGCGCCAACGCGCGCACCGGGGCGTCGCGCGAGGTGATGCTGCGCGTGGTGGTGGACCACCCGCAAAAGAAGGCGCTCGAGATCTTTGCGCGCGAGATCGCAGCGGCAGGCACCTCGTGGTCGCCCGGCACGACCATGCCCGCGGGCGGCCGGCCGACGCCGGCGCCGTTGATCAAACCGTTCTCGTTCCTGCTGGCCAAGTCCAGGGTGCCGGTGCATGTGGGCATCGGCGCCGAGCGCCTGGCCGTGCACATTCCGGCCGGCGTGGACGGCATGGCGCCGCCGGCCCTGCCCGCACCCGCGGCCTGGACCGATGCCCCGGGCGAGCCGCAGGTCGAGGTGCCCCTGGTCGCGCTGGCCTGGGCGCGCAGCGGCGACAAAGGCAACATCTCCAACATCGGCGTCATCGCGCGCCGGCCCGAGTGGCTGCCGCTGCTGTGGAACCGCCTGTCGCCCGAGGTCGTGAAGGCCTGCTTCGCCCACATGGCGCCGACTCGCATCGAGCGCTTCCACCTGCCGGGCATCGCGGCGATGAACCTGATGCTGCACGACGCGCTGGCCGGTGGTGGCCCGGCGTCGGCCCGCTTCGACCCTCTCGGCAAGGGCAATGCGCAGATCCTGCTGGACCTGCCGGTGCGGGTGCCGGCGTCGCTGGCGGCAAGGCTTTGAGCGTGTTGGCGCTCATCACAACGCGCCTGCTGCCGTCACATCGATCTCTGCGACCACCCTGCTCGCCGGCACCTGGTCGCCGATGGCCACATGAAGGGCCTTCACGACACCGGCCCGCGGCGCCGCGTGGATGTGCTCCATCTTCATCGCCTCCAACGTCAGCATGGGCTGGCCGGCCTCGACGCGCTGCCCCACGCTCACCAGCAGCGCCACCACGCGCCCGTTCATCGTCGCCCTCAGTTTGCCGTCGCTGCCCGGCGGCGCTTGCCGGCGCGCGCTGGCCGCGCGCGTGGTGTCGCGGACCTGGTAGGGCTGGCCACGGTAACTGAGCCACAACCGCGAACCGTCGCGCACGAAGCTCGCGGCTTCCGTGATGCCGTCGCACGCCAGGCGCACCTGATGGGCGTCCCACTGCAACACCTGAACCTCGTGCTCGCGGCCGGTGATGCGCACCCGGTAGCGGTGTCCGCCGAGCTCACTGGGCGACGCGGTGAGCGACGCGTCATGCGCATGGCCGTTGACCTCAAAGCGCTGGGCGATGGGCAGGCTGTGCGACAGCCGCCGGCCGGCACCGCGTTGCGCGCCGGCCGAACTCTCCAGCAGCAACACGGCCGCGATGGCCGCGGCGCGTTGTTCGGCCACGCTGTCCGCGGCCAGCAGCGCCTCCCGGTGCTGGCCGATGAAGGCGGTGGTTGCGCCGCCCGCGGCGAACACCGGGTGCGCCAGGCAGCGGGCCAGGAAGACCTGGTTGGTCTTGACGCCCAGCGCCACCAGGTCTTCGAGCCCACTGATCAGTTGCCGGCGGGCCGCGTCACGCGTCGCGGCGTGGGCGATGAGCTTGGCGATCATCGAGTCGTAGTACGGCGCAATCTCGGCGCCGCTGCGCAGCCCGTGGTCGACACGCAGGCGCCGCGGCGCTTGCGGCAGTTGCCACAAGGCCAGCGTGCCGCTTTGCGGCATGAAAGCGTTGTCGGCGTCTTCGGCGCACAGGCGCACCTCGATCGCATGCCCCTCGAAGCGCACCTCGTCCTGGCGCAGTGCCAGCGGCTCGCCGGCCGCCACCTGCAACTGCAGGGCCACCAGATCCAGCCCGGTGATGGCCTCGGTCACCGGGTGCTCCACCTGCAACCGGGTGTTCATCTCCATGAAGTAGTACTGGCCCTGCGCGTCGAGCAGGAACTCCAGCGTGCCCGCGCCTTCGTAGGCCATGGCCTTGACCGCGGCGACGGCCGCGGCTCCCATGCGCTGGCGCAGTGCCGGGCCGACGGCCGGCGACGGCGCTTCCTCGATCAGCTTCTGGTGGCGTCGCTGCACCGAACAATCGCGCTCGCCCAGGTGAATCGCGTGGCCATGGCGGTCGGCAAAGACCTGGATCTCGATGTGCCGTGGCTCAGGGATGGCGCGCTCGAGGATGACGCTGGCGTCACCGAACGCGTTCGTTGCCTCCGACTGCGCGCTGCGCAACAGCTCGGTGAACTCTTGCGGCGCCCGCACCAGGCGCATGCCGCGGCCGCCACCCCCCGCCACGGCCTTGATCATCACCGGGTAGCCGATGCGCTCGGCCTCGGCAGCCAGCCGCGGCTCGCCCTGGTCCTCGCCCTGGTAACCCGGCACGCAGGGCACGCCGGCCTGGAGCATCAGCCGCTTGGCGCCCGCCTTGTTGCCCATCGCCGCGATGGCCTGCGGCGACGGGCCGATGAAGACCAGGCCGGCGTCGCGGCAGGCCTGGGCGAAGGCCGCGTTCTCGGCCAGAAAGCCGTAACCGGGGTGCACCGCGTCGGCGCCGGTGCGCGCCGCGGCGGCAATCAGCGCGGCGATGTTCAAGTACGACTGCGCGGGCAGGGGCTGGCCGATGCACACGGCCTGGTCGGCCTCGGTGACGTGGCGCGAGCCGGCATCGGCGGTCGAATAGACCGCGACCGTGCGGTAGCCCGCGTCACGCGCGCTGCGGATCACGCGCAGCGCGATTTCGCCGCGGTTGGCAATCAGGATCTTGCTGAAGGGGGTGCGCAGCGTGGGGCTGTTCATGGCTCGATGGAGGTCGGGGTCCTGACGTTGACGTTGACGTTGACGCTGACCTTCAGGGTCGGGCCACGGAGAACTGCATGGGCTGGGGTTGCCGGGCATCGCCTTCGCGGCACACGGCGAGCACCTCGGCCAGCGTCGCCCGGGTGTCGCGCGGATCGATCACGCCGTCGTCGAGCACG
This sequence comes from Methylibium sp., assembly GCA_043718725.1. Classification (GTDB taxonomy): domain Bacteria; phylum Pseudomonadota; class Gammaproteobacteria; order Burkholderiales; family Burkholderiaceae_C; genus LGRD01. Next base: position 148 of record JAYSVE010000784.1, on the reverse strand, counting down.
AGGGCGCTGGTGGTGAAGACGCTCATCTGGCGGTCGAAGCGGTCGATGATGCGTTCGGACATCTCGTCGAGCCTGGCGTGGTCGACCTCGCCCTTGCGGCGCATGCCGGCCTCGGTGACGATGCGCATCGTGCTGGCGGCCTGTTCGC
>JAYSVE010000783.1:0-3092 GCA_043718725.1 Methylibium sp. | reverse complement strand
AAGTTGGGAGCGACGTTGGTGGTTGCGACTGAAGGCCTCAAGGCACCGATCCGGGTGCCGGGCAGCACAGCCCCGGCGCTGATGCTGAGCAGCGGCACGCTGGAGGCGCTGAAGTGGCTGGCGTTGCTGTTGATGACGCTCGATCACGTCAACAAGCACCTGCTGCACGCCTCGGTGCCCGAGCTGTTCGCGGTAGGGCGTCTGGCCCTGCCGCTGTTCGGCTTTGTGCTGGGCTACAACCTGGCCCGCCCTACTGCGCTGGCCAGTGGTGCCTACTGGCGAACCACGCGCCGGCTGGCGATTTTCGGCAGCATCGCCACCATTCCATTCGTCGCGCTCGGTGGACTGGGTTGGGGGTGGTGGCCCTTCAACATCATGGCGACGCTATTGGTCGCCACACTTTGCGCGTGGCTGATCGAGGTCGATGGGCCGGCGCGGCTGGTGGGGGCTACTGCGGTGTTCATCGTCGGCGGCGCAGTCGTCGAGTTCTGGTGGCCCGGACTCGCCGCCTGCCTGTTGGCCTGGGCCTACTGTCGCCGGCCCAGCTGGGTGACGCTGGCACTGTGGATCGGTGCCCTCGCCTCCCTGTACGTCATCAACCGCAACCTGTGGGCTCTCGCAGCATTGCCGCTCATCTTTGCCGCCGCACACGTAACGCTGAATGTGCCACGCGGAAGGCTCGGCTTCTACGTCTACTACCCCGCACACTTGGCAGTGCTTTGGGGGTTGGCGCAACTACTGTGATCAATCCGGCCCCTCGCGCCGAGTGGCCCTCCACTCCCAAGGCGCGACGGGATGAGGGTCGGCCCACAGCCCAAGGCCCGTGGACTTCGCCCGCGCTTCCAGCGCTAGCAGGGCGGCATCGTTCGAGTAGCGCCGGAACACCCACGCGAAACCTCGCCTGACCTGTTCGGCGTTCACATCGAGGCCATCGACAGAGACCTGCGCGATCGGCCGTATCGGTCGAGCGACTTCCAAGCCAGGTCAACCTGCCTCTTGCCAACCAGTTCGCGGAGGGACTGCTCTGATCGACGGCCGAAGGCCTGAGCCTTCTCTGGGGCATCGATCTGGGCGAGCCTGATGCGGATCGAGTGCCCGTCGATACTCGCGTACAGCGTGTCGCCGTCCGCCACACCGGTCACCACAGCGGGACCGCGATAGCTGGTCGGCGCCGGTGCAGTCTCCGCGCCTAGTGCGTTGTCGCGCGCAGCGACCTGGCCGATGCAGAACAGCAGCGCAAAGGACAGGCCAGCGCGCAGTGCGCTCCGACGATTCAACGTGGCGCCCTTCAACGGAAGCACCCCGGCTGCCGGGAAACGATGCGACCTGTGCCGCGGCGGCCACCTGGTGCAGCAATGCGAAGCATGAAGCGCCCTGTTGTTGTCATTCTGGTCGCCCATCTACCGCCGGCGATTTCGCCGCGCTGTCGGCTGACCGAAGCGAAGCCCTTCCTTCGGAAATTATCCGGCGCGGCTGCCCCATCCACCACAGGCCCATGTCATGCAGTGCATCGCCACGACACGGATTGACGTAAAGCTCGGCCACGTCGACCAGCTCGGCGATCAGCGCCGGGTCGGCTACCTCGATCGAGCCCGCACCGGGCGCGCAGGCCAGGTCGCACAAGCTCATCGCCAGCGGCTGGCCATCTTCGGCGCCCGGTCCATGCGCCCACTCGATCCACCTTCTTGAGACCTTCATGGCAGCTCCATGGAAAGCAACCGCGCCGCGAGGCGCCTGGCCACTTCAAGGTACCGAGGCCGATGGCCGAACAGCTCGGCGTCGCTGCGGGCGAGCGCGCGCTTCATGAGAAGCAAACGATTGGCGTGGTCACTCATTGCGGTTTCCCCTTCACAGAACACGAACTAAGGCCGCGGCGTCCGCGACCGATACGCGCATGTCACCGACGCGAATCGTGTAGCCGCGCGACATGCGGACATCGCGCGGCGCCGGGCGCCCGGTCTTCTGCAGCCACGCACCGACCAGCCAGGCCATGCCGGCGGGGCTACTGGTGTAGTGCGGGCAGGCCTGGTGCGCAGGCCCGCCGTCCAGCTGGGCGGCGTAGCCCTCCAGCGCTTCGGGTGTGAGGTCTTGGGATGCCATGGGCAATGCTCCTGGTTCGGTGAGGTGGATCAGTGCTGCACCGGCTGGCCGGCTTTCATGATCCGGTCGGCGGCGCCGAAGATTCGCTTCGCGCTCTTCTCGGGCAGCGCGGCGCCTTGCAGCCAGCCCTGGATGTAAAAGCGGCTCTCGGCCTGGCCTGGCAGATCCAGCAGCGCACAAAGCAGGTAGGCGACCCCCTCGGCCTCGGCCTCCTCGATCTGGCGTGTCAGGGATTCGTCGTCGTGCATGTCGGCGACGGCGGTGTGACCGAGCACCACATGGGCCATCTCGTGAATCCGGGTCTTGTGCTTCAACGGGTTCATCGGGTTGATGCCGATGGAGCGCGCACGGGCGTAGCCAAGATAGTTGCCCTGCAGGTGCTCAAAGGGCTCTTCGATGATGTCGAGTGCAGCCATCGCGGTGACCGCATCCCATGCGGGCGTGATGCTCTCGGCGATGAACTCGTCGCCTTCGGTCTGGTTCAGTGAAAACCAGTTCGGGCGCAGCATGAACATGCTGAAGGTGCCACTCTCCCCCGCTTCGGCCGAGTCGGTCGGTGCATCCTTGTCGGCGCGGCGCTTCACGCTGATGGGCATGAACAAGCTGATGGCCTTCTCGCCCTTCTTCACGAAGCGGCCCTTCTCGCGCCAAGCGTTGAAGCTGGCGATAGGCGCCAGCGGCAAGCCCTTTCCGAACAGCTGCAGCGCGGCCAACATTTGATTGCCGATGCTGTAGTTGTGAAACGCCCGGTAGGCCTGATTCATCACGCCGGGTTGCGTCAGCGCCGCCTGCAGGATCGTCCGCATGTCGCCCAGCTCGTGGGCTTGTCCACCCCCTGCCTGTTGGCCAGCCTCGGGGCCGAGGAACTGCGGATCGGTGGTGTCGCTGATGGGGTGGTTGGACTGTGCGTTCATGCTGGTGGCCTCGTGTGGTGGTTGAAGAAATCTGCCCGTCGGTTTCGCCTCGACGCATGAACAGCGACAGCCAGGCAG
>JAYSVE010000782.1:0-7288 GCA_043718725.1 Methylibium sp. | reverse complement strand
TCGTCGTCTTCGGTGCGGCGATCGGCTCGCGCATCCCCGAGGTCGGCGGCATCAGCTACGGCGCCTTCATCGTGCCCGGCCTGATCATGCTGTCGCTGCTGACCCAAAGCATTTCGAACGCGGCCTTCGGCATCTACTTTCCCAAGTTCACCGGCACGATCTACGAGTTGCTGTCGGCGCCGGTGTCGACCCTGGAAATCGTCTTGAGCTTTGTCGGCGCGGCGGCCACCAAGTCGGTGATCCTCGGGCTGATCATCCTCGCCACGGCGCGCCTGTTCGTGCCGTTCCAGGTGTTGCACCCGTGGTGGATGTTGCTGTTTCTGCTGCTCACGGCGGCGACCTTCAGCCTGGTCGGGTTCATCATCGGCATCTGGGCCGACGGCTTCGAGAAGCTCCAGATCGTGCCCTTGCTGATCGTCACGCCGCTGACCTTTCTGGGCGGCAGTTTCTATTCCATCGACATGTTGCCGCCGTTCTGGCAGACGGTCGCGTTGTTCAACCCGGTGGTCTACCTGGTCAGCGGTTTCCGCTGGAGCTTTTATGGCCTGGCCGACGTGAGCCTGGGCTTGAGCCTGGGCATGACGCTGGCGTTCCTGCTGGCCTCGCTGATCATCGTCGCCTGGATCTTCCGGACGGGCTACAAGCTCAAGGCCTGAGCGGCTGAGCGACTGAGCGGCCGGGCGGCGCGCTACCGCGGCCGGGTCATGCGAAACAAGTGCTGCGCGTCGATCTCGAAATAGTCCGCCGGGCCGCCGCCGCGCAGGATGGGCCGGGCCGCCGCGGTGTCGTAGACGCCGTCCTTGAGCAGGTGTCTGGCGATGTGCACCGCCACCACCTCGCCCAGGGTCAGCCAGGACTGCACCAGGCCGCCGGCGGCGCCCCGCAATTGAATGCACTGGGTCAGGCGGCATTCGAACGCGACCGGGCTTTCGGCCACCCGCGGCACCTTCACGAGTCGCGACGCGGCGGGCGTGAGGCCGGCGAGCTCGAACTCGTCCACCTCCGGCGCCACGCTGGCGCAACTGGCGTTCATGGCCTCGGCCAGCGGCCGGGTGGCCAGGTTCCACACGAACTCGCCGGTCTGCTGGATGTTGCGCAGCGTGTCCTTGAACCCGATGCTGGCAAACCCGATGATGGGCGGGGTGTAGTTGAAGGCGTTGAAAAAACTGTAGGGCGCCAGGTTGAGCCGGCCCTGCGCGTCTTGCGACGCGATCCAGCCGATCGGACGCGGGCCGACGATGGCGTTGAACGGGTCGTGCGGCAGGCGGTGCCCGGAGGCGGGCTCGTAGAAGTGGATGTCGGCGTCGCTGTGCATGCGGGTCGCGGCGTTTTGCGCGACGCCTATCTCACGGCCACGCTGGGCGCCCGACTGGCGCCGGCCGGCACCGCCAGACGGTCGGCCGACAGGTATTGCCGCCGGTAGTCCTCGAACGCGAGCGTGTCGGCGGCCTCGATGCGCTTTTGCTCGGCGATCGATTCGCGCGCCAGGTCGTTGAAGCGGTCCTGCGCCGGCGCGGCCAGCGGCAGGTTCAGCAGGCTCTGGCGTGTCGCCTCCGATTGCGCGCGGGTGAAACGCAGGTAGGAACTGTCGAAGTCTTTCTCCATCGCCTGCAGCACCCGGGCCGAGGGCAAGCCCTCGGGCCGGCGCAGCAGGGTCTGTGCGGCGGCCAGTGTGTCGCGGTAATTCGTGCCGCCGTGGGCGGCGTCCAGCGCCGCCGCGATGGGCTGGCATTGCTCGACCAGTTGCAGCCCCCAGTCGCTCAGGAGCACCTGCTCGGCGCCGCGCTCCAGGCGCAGGCCGGGTTCGCGGCCGCGCGACGCGGTGCGGTTCTGGTTGCGCCCCAGCGCCACAATTTCCTCGGGCGAGTCGGCCGGGCTGTCGCTCAGCAGGCAGTGCAGCAGGAACACGTCGATGAAACGCGCGGTCTGCGCCTGGATGCCGACCGGCACGAACGGGTCCAGGTCCATGCAGCGCACCTCGACATACTCGACGCCGCGCTCGCGCAAGGCATGCAGCGGGCGCTCGCCGGGATGGATCACGCGCTTGGGCCGGATCGTGCCGTAGAACTCGTTCTCGATCTGCAGCAGCGTGGTGCTGAGCTGGTTGTAGTCGCCGCCGGGGTTGCGGATGCCGATCTTCTCGTAGGGCGGGTAGGGCCGCGTCAGCGCATCCTGCAGCGACGCGCCGTAGCTCGCCAGGCTGTTGTAGCTGACCGCCAGCGTGGCCTGCGCGTCGCTCTGGTAGCCCAGCCGGCCCATGCGCAGGGTCGTGCCATGCGGCATGTACAGCGTGTGGTCTGTCAAGACCTGCAGTTCGTGTTGGCGGCCGTCGACAAAGCTCGAACACACCGCCGGCGACGCGCCAAAAAGATACAACAGCAGAAACGAATGGCGCCGGAAATTGCGGATCAGCCCGAAGTAGCCTTGCGTCGACACGCCGGGCAACGACCAGTTGTAGTGAATGCCGGAGATCGTCTGCATGCGCCGGCCATAGCGGTGGCCCAGGCCCATGCGGTAGACACTCTTGGCCCGGCCGACGTTGGACGCGCCGTAGCTGCCGATCGGAATGGTTTCGTCGGTGGGCAGGCCGCAGGGCATGCTGCCGACCCACATCATCTCGGCGCCGATTTCGCGGTAGACGACTTGATGGACCTGTGTCAGCTCCCGCAGGCAGGCGTCGACATCGGTGTGCACGCCGGTGATCAGCTCCAGTTGCGATTCGCTGAAGTCGGTGGTGATGTGGGGGTGGGTCAGGGCCGAGCCCAGCCCGGCCGGATGCGGGGTCGGCGCCAGCGCGCCGCTGGGCAACGAGCGCAGGCTTTCTTTCTCGATGCCGCGCCGAATGCCCATCAGCCCGGCCGGCGACAGCGCACGCAGGCGTTTCAACAATCCGCTCATGCGAAGTCTCCAAAACTATTTGATTCGGAGCGAACGGTAGCAGAGCGGCGCGATCCCCGCTCCGGGCGGCGTTGCGGGTTTTGTGGCAGCGTCGGGCACCGCCGCGGCCACCGGTCCCGGCGCCGTCAGGAAAGGTGGCGCCGGGCGCGGGCGAGGGTGGCGACGCGTGCGGCGCGCCGCAGCGCATCGGCTCGCAGTTGGACCAGACGCAAGACGTTGATCGGCAGCAGCAGCACGTGCAACAGCAGCACCGGGCCGACATCGGCCAGGCCACCGTAGGCGATGAAGGCGATGTTGCTGGCGATGGCCACCCACCGCAGCGCGACCATGTCGCGCATGCAGAAGGTGGCCAGCACCAGCAGCGAGGCGAGGTAGCCGATCGGCTCGAAGGCGTTCATGGCCGCGCCGGTCGAGGCATCCTCCGCATCAATGTCCGAACGACACCAGCGCCGCGGGCAGGTCCCGCGGCAGCGGGCGGGGGGCCGGCGCCGTGGTCGGCAGCCTGGCGGCAATGGCGTGGGCGCGCTCCAGGCAGTCGCGCTGGCGGGCCCCGCCTCCTCCGTGCTTCACACTCGTGTACTCGTACTTTTGACGGCCCGGTAGGCGCATGTGCGGCGCGGGCTGTGCGGCCAGAGACAGCAGGCCGGGCTGCGTCGCGTCGAGCGGGTGCCGCCAGGCGCCGCTGTGCCAGTCGCAGTGGTAGAGGTGGATGAACTGCTCGCCGTGATCGGCGATGAATTCGATCGCGGCCTGCAGGAACTCGAATTCGCCGGGGTCGATGAAGTAGCTGAAATTGATGCGCGTCCAGCCCGGCTTGACGGCTTCGAAGCCGCCCAGCACCGCGTCGCGAAAGGCCTCGGCGCGCGCTCGATCGACGCCCAGCAACCGGTGCGCGTAGGGCCCGGCGCAGGCGCAGCCGCCGCGCGCCTGGATGCCGAACAGGTCGTTCAGCAGCCGCACCACCAGGCGCGGGTGCAGGGTGCGGCCGTCGCCGGTGCGCAGCAGGAACGACAGGATGGCCAGGCGCGGCGCGTCCAGGTTGCCGAGCAGATCGATGCGCGGGTGGCGGCGCAGCCGCGCGATCGCGGCGCCGATCATCGCGCCTTCGAGCCGCTCGATGGTGGCCACGCCCACCGACTGTTTGACCCAAAAGGCCAGCGCGGCGCGAATGCGCTCGATGCTGCCAGGGGTACCGGCGTCTTCGCGTTGCTCGATGTCGTCGACAAATGCATGTTCGTGCGAACTGACATAGGCGACCGTGCCGCCACCCGCGGTGCTCGGCGCACGCAAGCGATAGATCGCCGGGTCGAAGACCAGCAGGCCCGGCGTGCCCGGGCCGCCGACCAGCTTGTGCGCGCTGATGAAGACGGCGTCATAGCCATCGGGCCGGCCCGTGCGCAGGTCGATCGCGGCATGCGGCGCGGCGGCGGCGAAGTCGAAGAAGGCCAGCGCGCCATGGGCGTGCAGCAGCCGCGCGACGGCGCGCGTGTCGGTGATCGCGCCGGTCACGTTGGACGCCGCGCTGAACGAGCCGATCAACGGGCGCCGCGTGGCACTGGCCGCGCCCAGCGCATCACGCAAGGCGGCGAGGTCGATGCCGCCGTCGGGTCCGCACGCGATCTCGACCACCTCGGCGATCGTCTCGCGCCAGCTGACCTCGTTCGAATGGTGTTCGTAGGGGCCGACAAACACCAGCGGGCGCTGATCCGGCGCGAGCGACGCGATCACCCGCTCGCGAAAGCGTTCAGGCACGACCAGGCCGAGGATTTCCTGCAGGCGCTTGATCGCCGCGGTGCAGCCGCTGCCGCAGAACAGCAGCTTGGCGCGCTGCGCGCCCAGGCAGGCCTTGAGGATCTGCCTGGCGTCGTGCACCAGCGCCGTGGTGCGCGCGCCGGTGGCGCTGTCTTCGGTGTGGGTGTTGGCGTAAAGAGGCAGCACCCGCTCGGCGATGAAGGTCTCGATCCACCGCAGCGAGCGGCCCGAGGCCACATGGTCGGCGTAGACGATTGCCCGCTCCCCGAACGGCGTGTGCACGCAGGCGTCGCGTCCGATCAGTTGTGCGCGCACCCAGGCCGGCGACATGTCCGGCCAGGGCGCGACGGTGTCGCGCGCGGCGGCGAAGGGTTGGCCTGCGTTCATGGTGTGACGACCCAACCCCGATCGCCTCGCCATGGCTCGAAGTTCCAGGCGGCGATGACCAGCGCACACGCCGGCGGCCCGGTGCAGGTGCGCGACGCAAACGCGGTCCGCACCGGGCCATGCGCCGGACCGCGCAAACCGGGAATCGCGGCGAAGGCGGCGTGCAGGTCGTGTTCGAGGCGCTCGCGCTCGTCGTCGTGCAGATCGATGAACAGCCCGCTGGCGTCATCGCCTCGCTGCACCCAAGCCAGGCCGGCGTGCGCCTGCAGGCCCGGCCGGCTTTGCTTCATGTGCGCCATGACGACGTACTGAAGCTGCCCAGGGTCGCTCGGCAACGTGCCGGGCCCGCAGTGCGCGATCCTGGCGTTCGGGGGGATCAGCGACGACGCGCGCAGCCGCTCGAGGCGCGCCACACCGGCGCCTTGCAGTGCGGCGTCGAACGCGGCCTGCGGGCTCAAGCCTTGCGCGGTCGCGCCAAAGACGTGGAGGGTCAGCGGGCGCAGCGTCTGCACGGCCAGCTCGGGCAGGTCATTCATCTTCATGGCGCCTCTCCATCAGGTTTGCACCGCTTCACGCTGCCGATGCGGCGCCAAATGGCGTGTCGCCGATGCAGTTGCCCGGCGCGGCCCCCGGGTTGCAGGTGCTGTCGCCGTCGCCGGTGGCGGTGAGCACCGGGCGCAGCACATCGGTCCACGAGTGACGCTCCTTTTGAAAGCGCGTGTCGAAAGAACCTTCGCTGCCGGGTTGCTGTGGCGAGAAGGCGAGGAACGCGATCGGCCGCGGGTCCGACACTTCGTTCGGCGGGCCGACAAAGATGCGCTTGGCGCCCGCCAGCGTCTGCGCGGCGCCAGCGCCGGCCGAATGACCGCCGAGTGCTATGCGCTGCATGTCGATCTGGCCGCTGAACTCTGCGGTGGACAACAGCGCAAGCGCGTCCAGCATCGCGCGGCCCGTGCTGCGCTCGAACAACGCGAAGCCGTGGCTCGCTGCGGGCAAGTACAGGCAGGTCGGGCCCGGCGCCTGGTTGCAGGTGGACGCCTGCGCGTGGGCCGCGGCCGACGCGATGACAAAAGCGATGGCGGCCATCCGCCGCGCTGAGCGTGATGCAGTGTTCACAGGGTCCTCCTTGCACAGTGACTCGGCTCCAACGTCGTCACTTACGAGATGGCCCTGGTTCCGGACGCAGACCGATCGGCGTTCGATCGAGTGCGCGGGCTCTTGGAATCAACAGTAGCTGGCGGCACTCGGCGCCGCCACGGCGTGCCTACCCAATTTTTCCGAGGCAGTACCCATCTTTCGATCGCGAGCGGTTTGGCCGCGTCCAGAGTCGCCAAGATCGCGAAAGTGGGTCCGTGTCGACCAAGCGAATGCTTCGATGGCCGGCGCGAGAAACCAACCCTCAACTTTTGTCTACAAGGAAACTCATCATGAAATCGCTCAAGAAACTGCTGCTCGCCAAGGGCATCCTCGCCGCTGTCGTTGCCGCAGGTGGCATCGCCGCGCCGGCCGTCAGCCAGGCGGCCACCCCCGTCGGCGGGCCATCCGCTGGCGTGTTCTGTCGCGCCGGATACACCGGTGCGTTTGACGGCACCCGCCTCAAGTGCTCGAAGGTGAAGGTGGTCAATGTCCCGTTGCGGTGCCTCGACTCGCGCTACCCGAACTACCTGGTTCGCGCGGTGGTCGCTCCGACCGGTGTCGGACGGGACTTCTGCCTCAAGAACGGCGTCGTACTCGGCACCAACGACCCGATCACCGGCCTGGTCCTCGGAACCCCGACCGTCCTCGGGGACTATGTGCACGCCAACTTCGACCCCGCCGAGGTGTCCGCCAAGGTCGCTGCCGAGGACGCGGCCGAGACCACGGCGCAAGGGAACCCGGCCGGCGGGGTCGACACGATCGCCGGAACCACGACCATCGACCTCGGTGGTGCAGGCGGCAACAAGGACCGGGCGAACACGACGCTGACGTTCTTCACCTTCGCGATCGACGGCGGCATCGTTCTCGGCGGCACGACGGGTACGGTGACCTCGTCGGCGCCGTTCGTCCCCAAGGCCCTTCCCCGCTGATCGAAGCGGCTCGCCGGTGGCACGCGCCACCGGCGCCGCTCACCAAGGCCCGCCATGTTCACGACCCGACTCATCACCGCCGCCGTCGCGTTCGCGCTGACCGCCTGCGCCGCACCGCAAAAACCGCCGACGCTCCAGGTCCAACCCACCGCCGCCGGCCCCAAGGCCGTGCCGCAGCGCAACCT
>JAYSVE010000781.1:0-3105 GCA_043718725.1 Methylibium sp. | reverse complement strand
GCTCCCACAGCGGCTTGCCCAGCGCGCCCTGCGACCATTGCGAGTGCGCCGCACCGGCGGGCGGGCGCAGTCGCACGATGCGGTGTTCGGCATCGCTGCGCCACAGCCACACGTCGAGCAGGTTGCCCAGCTTGTGCAACTGGGCGTTGGCCTGGCGCAGCCGCTCGGCGCCCAGGCGTTCGCGCCATGCCAACCATGTCACGCTGGCGACCCCGACAACCAACACGGCCAAGAGGGCGGCGAGCAGCACCGCTGCGGCGCCGTCGGCCGCCGTCCCGACCGCCGCCGCTTGCGCCTGCGAGGCGGGGCCTGCCAGGGCCGCCGCGCTCAACACCGCGGCGCTGCCGCGGCCTGGCGCTCGCCAGGCCATCGACAGCGTGTTGCCGGCACCTTTGGTGGCCATCGTGTCCAAGCGCTTCATCGACGGAATTGTAGGGAGCGACCCGTGCGCCAGCGCTTGGGAAACCACGTCAAAGAGGTTCAAGTTGTGCACCTTGCAGCCGAATAGACCAGTGCGTGTTCACTCGAACCAGTCCTTGGACTTTTTCCACATCGCCTTCATGAGACCTTTGCTTTCCAGACTCTCTCTAGGGTGGGCCGCCATGGCGTTCAGCCTGTCGCTGGTTCTGCCATCCCCGGTACAAGCCTGGGTCGCCGCGCTCGCCGTCACCGCGGCCGCCGTTTCCCAGTTGGTCAAACGAGGCCGACCGTTCCCGCCCGAAGAGGCCGACACCGCACCGAACAGCGTGATCGAAGACACGCTCGTGTTGGAGACCACCGCGATGGTGGTGCGCAGCGTCGCCCTGGCCCACGACCTGCCCGCGGCACTGCATGGCGTTGCCCGGACCCTGGTCCAGCAGCTCGGCGCCGACGGCCTGATGACCGGCCGGCTCGCCATCGCCGGCGCGCGGTTCCGTCTGGACCGCTTTGACGCTGGCGCCACCCGCTGGCCGGTGTCGCCCCAGGAGCCGATGAGCGCGGTGGCCGAGCAAGCCATCCAGTCCCGGCGCGTCGCCAGCACGCCGGGCGGATTTGCGGTTCCCGTGCTGTGCGCCGGCGACACCGTGGCATGGCTGGAGTTCAAGTCGATGGCGGTGCGGCTCAACAACGCGGTGCTGCTGCGGCTGCTGGACCTGGTGCAACGCGAACTGTCGGCGGTGGCTGAACGCCGCGCCCCGGCACCGGCAACGCCCGTCGGTGTCAACGCGGGCCTGAAATGCGCCCCGCTGGCGGCGCCGGCGCGCGTGCTGCTGACGCGCTATCCGCAGCGCCACGCCACGGCCGCCGGAGCGCGACCGGTCGGCTCTGACGTGCTCGACGAAAACGCCCTGGCCCGGTTGCAGCAACTCGACCCGAACGGCGTCAATCGGCTGCTTGAGCGCATCGCCCGCGCGTTCGAAGCCACGGCCGCACGCATGGTGCCGCAGTTGCGCGAACGCGCCGGCATGGGCGATCTGGTGGGACTGCAGCAGGTCGTGGGCATGCTCAAGTCGGCCGCGGCGACGGTCGGCGCTGTCCGGCTGTCGCTGCTGTGCGCCGAAATCGAATCGATGGTTCGCGCGGACATCGGCGACAACCTGGCAAGTCGCGTCAAAACCATGGTGTCGGAGATCGACGTCGTGATCAGTGTCCTTCGCGGCTTGCCCGCGCATCAAACATGAACCCTTCGTCGATGACCGAAAAGTTGAGTGCCGCCACGCGGCCCCAGGTGCTGCTTGTCGACGACGACGAGGTCGGCATGCTGCTGACGTCGGCGGCGCTGCACGCGCATGGCTTCGACGTCGTCCAGGCCCACAGCGGCCAACGCGCCATCAAACTGCTGGCCGGGGCCCTGCCCGATGTGGTGTTGCTCGACGCGCTGATGCCCGGGATGGACGGGTTCGACACGTGTCGCCGGATGCGCGAAGTGCCGGGGACCGCGTCGATACCGGTGTTGATGCTCACCGGGCTGGACGATGACCTGTCCATTTCGCGCGCCTATGAAGCCGGTGCGACCGACTTCATCGTCAAGTCCACCCAATGGTCGCTGTTGGCCCGGCGGCTGCGGTATCTGTTGCGCGCATCGGCCACGCGGCTCGAACTGGAGCGCAGCAACGCACGCCTGGCCAAGGCCCAGGACCTGGCCCGCGTGGGCAGTGTCGAGTGGCGCGTCGGCCAGGCGCTGCCGGAGTGTTCGACCGAGGCGTTGCGCGCGATGGGCCTGGGCGCGGGACCCGGTCCCAGCCTTCGCGCCTTGCTGCGCATGGTGGCGCGTGACGAGCGCGGCTTCGTGCTGAGTCAGCTCAAGGAAAACCTGCCGCGCGGCCGGTCGGTCAATATCAACCTGAGCCTGGTGCTGCCCGACGGCAAACGGCGCGCCTTGCACGCCGAACTCGAAGCCGAGGTCGACGCGCAGGGCCGTCTGCAAGGCTGCAGCGGCATCGTCCAGGACGTGACCGATCGGCGCGTTGCCGAGGACCGGATTCACCACCTCGCGAACTTCGACAGCCTCACCGGCCTGCCCAACCGCAGCCAGTTGATCTGGCGCGTCGATCGGGCGTTGGAGCATGCGCGCCGGCTCGACCACAAGGTCGGGATTCTGTCGATCGACCTGGACCGCTTCCAGCTTTTCAACGACACGCTCGGGCACGCCGCCGGCGACGAGTTGCTCCTCGAAGTCGCGCGCCGCTTGCGCGCCTGCGTGCGCCACTGCGACCAGGTGGACACGACCAGCCTGGCCTGCGCCCACTCGCGCGCCCACCCGACGCTGGAGGCGGTGGCGCGGCTCGGTGGCGATGAATTCATCGCGCTGTTGCCCGAGGTGGCCGACGAGGCCGAGGCCGAGGCAGTCGGGCAGCGCATCCTGCAGGCGCTGCGTGCCCCGGTCTTTGTGGGCAGCCAGGAGTGCTTCGTCAGCGCCAGCGTGGGCATCGCGCTGTACCCGCGCGACGGGATGCAGGTGCCCGACCTGATCCGCAATGCCGACGTCGCGATGCATGCCGTCAAGGCCCAGGGGCGCAACGCCGTGACCTCGTACCGCCCGGCCCTGGCCGGCAAGGGACGCGAACGGCTGGAGATGGAAAGCGCCCTGCACAAGGCCGTGGAGCGCAACGAACTGGTGCTTCA
>JAYSVE010000079.1:0-2355 GCA_043718725.1 Methylibium sp. | reverse complement strand
TCGACATGCTGCCCGCAGCCTGGCAAACGGTGGCGCTGTTCAACCCGGTGGTCTATTTGATCAGCGGCTTTCGCTGGGCCTTTTACGGCGTGGCCGATGTCAGCCTGGTGTGGAGCCTGTCCATCACCACGCTGGTGCTGGTGCTGGCGGTCGCCATCGTGGCGTGGATGTTCAGGACGGGGTACCGGTTGAAGGCTTGACGACGTTCAGTGCCGGTAGTCTTCTTCCCGTTGGTGCCGAACGGCTCCAACCACAACGTCCTCGTTGACGATCTCGAAGAGAACCACGTAGCCCGTGCTACCAAAGGGCACTATCACTTCGCGCGAGCGGCCGTTACCCAGCTCCGCACGACGGCATGAGTAGGGCGACCAGGACAGCAAGCGCAGGCCATCACCGATGGCATCCAGCGCGCGCTGCGGGGTGGTCCAATCCGGCGTGTCGCTGGCCATTTCGCGTTCAATGGCGAAGTCCTCCAGACGCCGCAAGTCCGCCACCGCTTCTGGCAGCAGCGTAACTTTGAACTTTGACGTCACGGGCCTGTGCGCAGAGCGGCCAGGCGCTTGGCATCTTCAAGGCGCGTCTGCAAGTCAGCCATGACTTCGTCAACCGCGTGCCCGCCGCCTTGTTGCTTCCACCGTTGAATCGCCGCCTCGCCCCGGGTGACAAATTCGGCCTGCACACGACGCCAAGCGGCTGCCGCAACCACCGCTTCTTCTATGAACTGGGTCAGCGACTCGCCGTCACGCAAGACAGCCTCAACTTCGGCCCTGACCTTGGGTTCAACACGGATGGGGGGAAAGGTGGCAGAGCGCATCTGTTCAGTGTATAGCAGTCGTGCTACGTGAATTTCTCGTCACGAATCTCACTGCGCCATCTGCCACGACAAGCCTCAGCGGTCTTTGCACCCGCCGCAGGCGCTGGCCTGGCCGCCGTTGTCAATGATGGCGTGCCACAGGCGGTCGGTTTCAGCCAGGTCGTCGGTGGCGACTTGAAACGAAAAGGCCTCGGGGTGTTTGAACATCGGGCCACCGTCGAGCCCCAGGCAGGGCGCGCTTTCATGATCCAAAGCGCTGCCACACCACATGCGCGTTAGGGAAAGCTGCCGAAGGCCATGCGCACCAAGTCCAGGTTGTTCAAGCCCTGCAGCTGCGCGTCGAGGCCCGTCTGACCACCCATCTCAACAATCATGGTGTTGCGCATGTCGTCGTCGCTCATCGTCTTCAGCTGCTGATCGCTGCGGATGCCGGACTCGCGCAGGAACACCAAGATGGCACCCGCGCCCGCCAGCGTGGCGTCGTTGAGCGACTGATAGTGCGCCACCGGCTGCCGGGTTCTGCCGGCCAGTTCCACGATTAGCGTGTTGCGCTGATCGCCAGACGACATCCGGTTCAGATCACGCAGGCCGCGAAACTTGCCCGCCAGCAACACGCCGCGGATATACGAGCCTCTGCCGATGTCCGAGGGCAGCCCGCCCGGGGCGGTCTTGCCGAGTCCGATCAATGCGAGATCAAGGTTGTTCAACCCCTGCAGCACAGAGCCAAGGCCCGTCTGGCCGCCCAGCTCCACGGTCATGACGTTGCGCTGGTCGTCGGCGGTCATGGTCTTCAACTCTGCGTCGGTGCGAATCTTCGCCTCACGCAGGAACACCAGCACGGCCCCGGCACCGGCCAACTGCTCGTTGCTAAGGGCCTGGTAGAAGGCGCCAGTTTGTTTCGAACGGCCCGCGAGTTCCACGATCAGCGTGTTGCGCTGGTCGTCGAGGGGCATGTCGTTGAGCTGGCGCTGGGTGCGGAATTTGCCCGCCAGCAGCACCCCTCGAATGAAGATGTCCTGCCGGCCGTAGACGCTGCGCGCACCCCGAATGTCGCTCAGCGTCAGCACGTTCAACGACGATTCCTTGCAGTAGCTCCACGACATGATCGACTGCGGATCGGCGGGTCCGATAAGCACCGAATCGGTCCGTATGTCGCGATAGCAGCCAATCTGCTGCGGGCCGTCGGGCCGCTGGTGCTCGTGATCAAAACCGAGCACATGACCGAATTCATGCAGGATCAGGCCACGGAAGCTGGCGCGTGTCGCGGCGCTGGTGTTCCAGTCGGAACGAAACCCCATCAGCAAGCCCGGCGGGTCGTTCGGCGGCGCCATCACGCGCTGCGCAGCGGTTGACAGCGTGTTCATGCCCGATTGCAGCGTGGTGCCATTGTTGCCGCCATCGCCGATGCGCAATTTCACACGCACGTGCAGCGCATCACCTGCGGTGGGGCAATCCACCCAGGTGGTGCGCAGATTGAGCTGGCTGATCCAGCCATCCTGGATCGTGTTGACGACAAAGGCTTTGGCGTCATTCGCCGCCTG
>JAYSVE010000780.1:0-7309 GCA_043718725.1 Methylibium sp. | reverse complement strand
TGAGCCTGGCCGAGATCGCACCGCGGCGGCTGCACTTCATCCTGGCCAACATCCTGGGCTTCGGCGGCGGCCATGCCGCCGTGGTGCTCGAAGACACGCACACGGCCGAGGCCCTGTGAGATGACCCACTGGCGCACCCTGGCCCACCACGCCGCGCCACCGCCGCCAGACTGGCGCGAGCGCCTCGCGGCCCGTCTGGGGCAGCGGCCGCGCCGCGTCGGCGTCTGGGCCGAGCTGGCCCTGCATGGTGCGTTGCAATGCCTGGAGGATGCCGATGAACCATCGCTGCCCGGCGGCGCCTTCCTGTGCGTGGCGAGCGAGCGCGGCGCCGAAAGCGCGACACGTGCCGCCATTGAGCAGTTGGGCCAGGGCCTGCCATTGCCCTTCAGCTTCCTGCAAAGCCAACCCAGCCAGATGCTGGCGGCCCTGTGCCAGCACCTGCATTGGAGCGGCGACGCCCGCTTTGTGCTGAGCCGCGACCCGCAGGCGCTGTTGCGCCTGGCGCAGCGCGAGGCCGGGCCCGCGGGCCTGCTGCTGGGCTGGGTCGACGAGGGCGTGCCGGCGCGCTCCGAATGGTGGCGCATGGTGCCAGGCCCTGCCAAAGGCACACGCCTGGCGCCTATGGGAAAATAGCCGCCTCCTCGCCCCGCCGCCGGCTTGCAAACCGCAGCCCACGGCGGGCGGGCAACACCCTGGCATTGCATTGACCCGACCCTCCATTGGCATGCCCCCACCGATGTCCCAGACCGCCCGCCCCCCGTTGCCCTGGCGCCCCGCCCTGCTGGCCAAGGCCAGCGCCGCCTGCCACCTGGGGGCCGGCGTGGCCGTGGTCGCCATGCCCGGCGCCTGGCCTTGGGCCCTGGGCGCGGTGGCCGTGAACCATCTGCTGATCACGGCCAGCAGCCTGACGCCGCGCAGCCCCTGGTTGGGCGACAACATCGTGCGCCTGCCCGCCGCATCAGCGCTGCGGCTCGAGCTGTCCATCACGCTAGACGACGGCCCCGACCCGGCCGTCACGCCGGCCGTGCTCGATGTGTTGGACGCGCACGACGCGCGTGCGACGTTCTTCTGCATTGCCGAGCACGCCCGCCGACACCCGGCCCTGTGCCGCGAAATCACCCGCCGCGGCCACAGCGTGCAAAACCACACCCAGCGTCATTCGCACAGCTTTGCATTCCTCGGCATGGGCGGCTTCGCGCGCGAGATCGGCCGGGCCCAGGACACGCTGGCCGACATCACCGGCCAGGTGCCGCAATTCTTTCGCGCCCCGGCCGGGCTGCGCAACCCGCTGCTGGCGCCGGTGCTGCAGCGCCTGGAGCTGCAACTGGTCAGTTGGACGCGGCGCGGTTTCGACACCGTGCAGCGCCAGCCGACGCGCGTGCTGGAGCGGCTGGCGCGCGGCCTCGGCGCCGGCGACATCCTGTTGCTGCACGATGGCAACGCGGCGCGCGCGCCGAACGGCCAGCCGGTCGTGCTGCAAGTCCTGCCGGAGTTGCTCCAACGGGTGCGGCGGCTTGGCCTGCGCGCCGTGACACTGCCCGACGCATTCAACGCGGAGCCTGGCGCATGACGGCCTCGGCCTGGGCCGCGCTGGTCAACGATGCCAGCGCACCGTACCGGCGCTCCGGCCGCTTCGCCTGGCACTTTGCCCGCGGCAAGCTGAGGTTCGATCCGGCCTTTGCGCACCTGCTGCGCCAGGGCCTGATCGCCCCCAACGCGCGGGTGCTCGACATCGGCTGCGGCCAGGGGCTGATCGCCAGCCTTTTGCAGGCCGCCGAACGGCTGGCGCAACGCGGCCACTGGCCGGCCGGCTGGGCCGCGCCACCGGTGGGCACCGAGGTCACCGGCGTGGAGCTGATGCAACGCGATGTCGATCGGGCCCGCGCCGCCTTGGGCGACTCGGCCCGCTTCGTCTGTGGCGACATGCGCCACACGCCGTTTCCGGTGGCCGACACGGTGGTCATCCTGGACGTGTTGCACTACATCAGCGTGGCCGAACAAGACGCTGTGCTGGCGCGGGTGCGGGCGGCGCTGGCGCCCGGCGGCCGGTTGCTGTTGCGGGTTGGCGACGCGCAGTCGCGGCGGCGTTTTCTCATCAGCCAGTGGGTCGACCACCTCGTCACCGTGGTGCGCGGCCACCGGGTCGTGCCACAGTTCGGCCGTACGCTGTCGCAGTGGACGGCCCGCCTGCAAGCGCTGGGCTTCGCGGTCGAGGCCCGGCCGATGAGCCAGGGCACGCCGTTTGCCAACGTCCTGTTGCTGGCCAGGGCCATCGCGCCCGGCGCGCTCCAGACCCCGGCACAACAAGAGCTGCTTCGAACCGCTGGAATGGAAGCCGGGTGATGACGCCGTTGCCGATCAGCCACTACACCTTGTGCACCGCCCTGGGCGCTGGACTCGCGCCAACCCTGCGGGCCTTGCAGGGCAACCGCAGCGGCCTGGCGCCGGAACGCTTTCTCGACGTCGACCTGCCCACCTGGCTCGGTGTCGTGCCCGGGCTGGACCAGGTGCGCCTGCCCAAAGGCATGGATTCGTTCGACTGCCGCAACAACCGGCTTGCCTGGTTGGGTTTGCAGACCGACGGTTTCGCCGACGCGGTGCGCGCCGCCCGGTCGCGCTGGGGCGCCGACCGGGTGGCGGTGCTGCTGGGCACCAGCACCTCCGGTCTGCTGGAGACGGAGCTGGCCTACCGGCGGCGCGCGCCCGACGGCGCGTTGCCCGCCGACTTTGACTACGCCCACACCCAGAACACATTTTCGCTGGGCGCTTTTGTGGCGCAAGCGCTCGAACTGCAAGGCCCCTGCTGGGTGATCTCGACCGCGTGCTCGTCCAGCGCCAAGGTGTTCGGCAGCGCGGCCCGGTTGATCGAGGCCGGCTTGATCGATGCCGCGCTGGTCGGCGGCGTCGACAGCCTGTGCCTGACCACCTTGTACGGCTTCAACGCGCTGGAGTTGCTGTCCCCCGACATCTGCCGGCCCTGGGACGCCGGCCGCCGCGGCTTGTCCATCGGCGAGGCGGCCGCGTTCGCGCTGCTCCAGCGTGACTGCGCCACCCCCCAGGGCTGGTTGCTGGGCGTGGGCGAAAGCAACGACGGCCACCACATGAGCACGCCGCACCCGCAGGGCCTGGGCGCGATCCTGGCGATGCGCGCCGCGCTGGACAACGCCGGCCTCGCCCCCGAGGCCATCGACTACATCAACCTGCATGGCACGGCCACGCCCAGCAACGATTCGGCCGAAGACCAGGCGGTGGCCACCGTGTTCGGGCACGCCACGCCGGCCAGTTCCACCAAGGGCGCCACCGGGCACACGCTGGGCGCGGCGGGCGGGGTCGAGGCGGCCATCAGCCTGATGGCGCTGGGCCATGGGTTTGTGCCCGGCGGCGTCAATTTGCAGCAAGCCGACCCGCGCCTGCGCGTCCAGTACGTGGCCCGCAGCCGCGGCGCACCGCTGCGCGCCGTGTTGAGCAATTCGTTTGGCTTCGGCGGCTCGAATGCCAGCCTGGTGCTGGGGGCGGCGCGGTGATCGTGCATGTGCGCGCCGTGGGCCTGCTGGGCCCGGGGCTTGCCTCATGGGCGGCCGCGCAGGACGTGTTGCGCGGATCCCGGCCGCATGTCGCCGGCCGCACCCCGTTGCCGCCGCCCGCGCGCCTGCCAGCGGCGGAGCGGCGCCGCGCCGGCGACGCCATCCGGCTCGCCATGGCCGTGGCCGACGATGCGCTTGCGATGGACGCGACCGACCCTCAGGCGCTGGCCAGCGTGTTCACGTCGTCCAGCGGGGAAGGCGTCAACTGCCATTCGATCTGCGAAACGCTGGCCGGCGCGAACCGGCTGATCTCGCCGACAAAGTTCGCCAACTCGGTGCACAACGCGTCCTCGGGCTATTGGCACATCGCGGTGGCCAGCCAGGCGCCGTCGACCAGCCTGTGCGCCTTCGATGGCAGCTTTGCGGCCGGGCTGATCGAAGCCGCGTCACAGGTCCTGTCCACCCGCCGGCCGGTGCTGCTGGTGGCCAGCGACACGCCCTACCCCGAGCCACTGCACAGCGCGCGGCCGCTGGCCGACGGCTTCGGGCTGGCGCTGATCCTGGCGCCCTGGGCCTCGGCACAGACCTTGGCGGCACTGCACATCGGCCTGACCGACGCCGCCCGCGCCGGGCCGCTGACCGAGTGCGCCGATGCCTCGCTGGAGTGTCTGCGCGCCCACACCCCCGCGGCGCGGGCGCTGCCCATGTTGCAAGCCCTGGCGCAAGGGCGCGCACACCAGACGCTGGTCATCGACTACCTGCCCGGGCTGCGCCTGCGGCTCGATGTTCGAGTGGCCGCGAATTGAGACGTCCGGTGTCGACCTGTCCCTCCCGGTCCGCCCAAACGGCAAATACGGCAGTGCGCAGCACGGAGCTTGCCGGATGACCCGCGTCGCCACGCTCGACCAGACCGGCATCCGCCAACGCGTGCCGCACAGCGGGCCGATGTGCCTGCTGGCCAGCCTGCACGAATGGGACGCGCTGCGCATCGTCTGCGGCGCCGACAACCACCGCGACCCGCGCCACCCGCTGCGCAGCCGCAGCGGCCTGCTCGCCAGCGCGTTGATCGAATACGCCGCCCAGGCGATGGCGCTGCACGGTGCGCTGGTCTCCGAGGCCGCCGGCCAGCAGATCCGGCCCGGCTACCTGGCCAGCGTGCGCGCCACGCAATTCCACGTGCTGACCCTGAACGACCTGCCGCCGGCCCGGCCCGACGCGTTGCACATCGAGGCCACGCGCCAGGCCGGTGACGAGCGCCAGATCCTCTACGCCTTCAGCGTGCGCCACGCCGGCCGGCTGCTGGCCGAAGGGCGCGCGGCGGTCGTCCTCAACTCACCCGTGCCCATGCCATGAAACCCGTCACCCCTGCCAGGCGCGCCCTGGTCACCGGAGCGAGTGGCGCGATCGGCCGCGCGATCGCACTGCAACTCGCCCGCGATGGCGCCTGGGTCATCGTCCACGCCCACCAGCGCCTGGCCGCGGCGCAAGCCTTGGCCGATGAAATCGTCGGCGCCGGCGGCCAGGCGCAAGCCTGCGCCTTCGACCTGACCGACCGGGCGGCGACGCATGCGGCCTGCGAACAACTGTTGGCGCCGGGCCCGGTGCAAATCCTCGTCAACAACGCCGGCAAGCACGACGATGCGGTGTTCCCGGCGCTGCGCCAGGAGCAATGGCACGACGTGATCGACGTGTCGTTGAACGGTTTTTTCAACGTCACGCAGCCGTTGATGATGCCGATGATCCGCACCCGCTGGGGCCGCATCATCAACATCTCGTCGGTCGCCGCGCTCACCGGAAACCGCGGCCAGGTCAACTACGCCGCGGCCAAGGGCGCACTCAACAGCGCGACCAAGGCGCTGGCGCTGGAGGTGGCCAGCCGCGGCATCACGGTCAATGCGGTGGCCCCCGGCATCATCGATTCGGGCATGGCCGAACAGGTCTTCGACAAGGCCTTGATCGAGCGCCTGGTGCCGATGAAACGGGCCGGAACCGCGGCCGAGGTGGCGGCGTTGGTGGGTTTTTTGGCGTCTGACGCCGCCGGCTACATCAGCGGGCAGGTGATCTCGATCAACGGCGCGATGGTCTGAGCGGGTTCATTCGGCGCGGTCCGGCGCCCGCGCGCTGCGCACTCCCGCGGCGAAGTAGGCTTCGATCTCGGCCAGCAACGCGGCGTGGTCCTGGCGCGGCGCAAAGCGCCGGCCCATGCGCACCGTGAACACGATCGGCAGCGGTGGCAGCCGCCACAGCGGCCAGCCTTTGCCCAGGTAGGGCGATTCGGTGTCGATGAAGACCGTCTGAATCGGCGCCTGCGCCCGCTTGGCGATGAGCGTGAAGCCGGGATGAAAGGCATTGATCGGCGCCTGCGTGGTGCGCGTGCCTTCCGGGAACAACACCAATTGACCGCCCTGGGCCAGCTCCTCCACCGCCAGCCGGACCAGGCCGTGCGGTGAATCGTTGCGGATGTAGCGCGCCAGCCGGGCACCCGGCCACAAGAACGGGTTGTTCACCAGGCTGGCCTTCATGACGCAGGCGCTGTGCGGCAGCCGCGCCACGAGCATCAAGGCGTCCAGCAGGCTGGGGTGGTTGGCCACCACGATCAGGCCGGTTTCGTCACGCAGCGAATCCAGCGTTTCGGAGTCCAGCCTGAGCATCCCGCCCCATCCGGCGACGCGCCAGAACATGCCGTAACCCAACCCGATCACGGCCCGCCCGAGGCGCCGCCCGGTCGCGCGTGGCAGCACCGGGTAGAGCGCCAGGGCCAGCACGTTCCAGGCCATCGACACCCCCCCCAGCAGCAGCAGTTGCAACTGCAGCGCCAACCAGGCCAGTGGGTAGAGCCAGCCGCGTCGCATGGACGTCAGGCCCGCCTGGGCAGGCGCCGGGGCACCGACGCGCCCAGCGCAACGCAATGCCCGCGAACGCGGGAGTCGGAACAGTTGGGGACAGTGTTCATTGGCAGCCTGACGGCACTTGACGGGGCATGGCGCGCAGCCATCGTTGTGGACCGGCGGCAACGTTGCGCAGCCACCGAGATGGCCGGTGAATTATCGCCAGCCGCGTCCGCATCCGATGCCGGTCGCGCAGCGCAACGTGGCAGTTCGGTGTGGGCAGGTGGTAACCTCCAAGCGCCCCGTCGTTCACCCTCAGCCGCAGCCGTCGCCCGTGCCGGAGCGAACCCCCCCGTACCCACCCAACGCCATTCCGAACCCTGCCCGCGACGCCCAACCCTGGACGGCGCAACTGGCAGTGCGGATGCGTCGCCACCTGTGGCTCAAGGCGATCGGCATCTCGTTGTTCATGTGGGTTTTTTTCGCCGCGTATTTTCACGTGCTGCGCCACCCGGTCTACCCGTTGACCGTGATGCCGCTGACGCCACTCGACCGCGCCATCGCGTTTCAGCCGGCCGCGCTGCTGGCCTACGTGTCGCTTTGGCTTTATGTGGGCATCGCCCCCGGCCTGCTGTTGAGCCTGCGCCAATGGTTCGTCTACGGCCTGTGGAACGCCGCCCTGTGCCTGGCCGGCCTGACGGTCTTCTACTTCATCCCCACGGCGGTGCCGCCCCTCACCCAGGACGTGGACCTGGCCCAGCACCCCGCTTTCGCGCTGCTGCAGGGGGTCGACGCGGCGGGAAACGCGTGCCCGTCGCTGCACGTGGCCACGGCCGTGTTCGCCGCGATCTGGATCGATCACTTGTTGCGCGACGTGACCGCACCCACGCTGATGCGCCTGCTCAACGGCGGCTGGCTGGTCCTGATCGTGCATTCGACGCTGGCCACCAAGCAGCA
>JAYSVE010000779.1:0-3108 GCA_043718725.1 Methylibium sp. | reverse complement strand
GGGCGATCAGTTTGTTCGGCTTGCCTTGCAACAACAGCGCCAGCACTTCACCCTGGCGCGGCGTCAGGCCCAGCGCCGCCAGCGGCGGCTGGGTCTGGGCCGGCTCGGGCCTGGCCAGGTTTTGCACCACGTCCAGCAGGTCCTGCACAGCTTCGGCATCGGCGCTGGGCGCGCGCAGCGCGGTCCCCATCAACATGGTCGGGATGTAGATGCCGCCCGACATCACCACGCGCAGGGCTTCGTACAGCGCTTCGTTGCTGGAGCGCTTGGGCACGAAGCCCATGGCGCCGGCATCGACGGCACGGATCACGTCGCTTTGGCGGTCGGACGCCGACACCACCACCACCGGCAGCGCCGGGTAGGTGGTGCGGAATTCCAGGAGCACGTCGAAGCCGTCGGCGTCGCCCAGTTGCAGGTCGAGCAGAACCAGGTCGAAGTCGGTGGCGCTCTGAAGCGCCATGCGGGCCGCCCGCGCGCCGCCCGCCGTGACCACGACCACCCCGGGCCGCAGCCCTTCGATGACGCTTTGCAGCGCCGACAGGATCAGCGGGTGGTCGTCGACCAGCAGGATTTTCATGGGCGGCCTTCCGAACGGTGGCGCACGGCCGGACTCATCAGGCAACCTCCGTGCTGCGCACTGCGGTATTCGCCTTGGGGACGGCCCGGCGCCTCATGGCTTAGACGAAGCGCCGGGCCACCGACTCGGCCACGCACACCGGCTTGTGCGAGCCTTCGCGCTCCATCGTGACCTCCATCGTCAGTTGGGCGCCACCGTCCAGCGGCTCATAGCTCAACAGCTTGAAATGCCCGCGCAGCCGGCTGCCCGAGGGCACCGGCGCCGGAAAGCGCACCCGGTTGAGGCCGTAGTTGACGCCCATCCTCGTGTCGAGCACCTCCATCGCCGCGGCACTCATCTCGGGCAGCAGCGACAGAGTCAGGAAACCGTGCGCGATGGTCGCGCCGAAGGGCCCGGCGGCGGCGCGCACCGGGTCGACATGGATCCACTGGTGGTCGCCGGTGGCCCGGGCAAACTGGTCGATGCGGTCCTGCCCGACGCTGATCCAGTCGCTGCTGGCCACACGCTGGCCCACCAGCGCTTGCAGGTCGGTCAGGCGTTCGAAGGTTCTCATGGGTGGGCT
Organism: Methylibium sp.; assembly: GCA_043718725.1. Lineage (GTDB taxonomy): Bacteria > Pseudomonadota > Gammaproteobacteria > Burkholderiales > Burkholderiaceae_C > LGRD01. The sequence goes on along the minus strand of JAYSVE010000779.1, from coordinate 1,969 downwards.
TCCTTGGTTTCCTTGGACGGGGCTTCTGCGGCCAGCCAGGCGGTGATGGGCTGCCATTGTTCGAGATCGTGTTCAAAGCGGCTTGGCGCCACGTCCCACAGCGTGCGGCCGTGGGCGGCGAGGTGGACGTAGTTTTGCGTGTCGCGCAAAAAGCCCAGCAGCGGCGCCTGAGCGTTGCCCAGGTAGGCGCGCAACTGGCTGGTCGCGATCGTGCCTTCACGGGTGCGCATGCCCACCGTGGCCAGCAGGAAGCGGGCACTGCGCTTGTGCGCCACCAACTGCTCGATGAAGTCGTGCGTGGCACGGATGTCGAAGATGCTCGGCTGCAGCGGCACCAGCACGTGGGTGGCGAGCTTGAGCACCTCGTTCAGGCGCTCGCCATGCAGGCCGGCGGGCGTGTCGAGCACCAGGTGGGTCGTGCCCTTGGGCGGGCGCACGACATGGTTGTGCGTCACCTCCCAGGTGCCGATGGCCGGCAAGTCCCTGGGCCGTTGGGCCAGCCAGTCCCGCGCCGACTGCTGGCGGTCCACGTCGCCCAGCATCACCGCATGGCCGCATGCCGCCAGGTAGCCGGCCATGTTGGTGCAAAGCGTCGTCTTGCCCGCACCCCCCTTGGGATTGGCCACCACAAACACCGGCATGCATGCCTCCTGATCCGATCCGGGTTATGTTAGCGGCGCTCCCCGCTCAGCCGCCATCGAGACTAACCAGCGACCGAATCGGCGCGTGGGCGCCCTCAGCCGCCAAGCCCTTTGCAGTCACCCCCGTTGCAGTAAGCCCGTTGCACACCATGGCCACAGACCCGACCCCGACCACCGCCGACGTGCTCGTCCTCGTCGCCCACCCGCAAATGGAGCAGTCGCGCGCCAACCATGCGCTGCTGCGGGCCGCCAGATTGCTCGAACATTCGAGCGGCGCGGCGCGAACGCCCAAGGTCAGCGTGCGCGACCTGTACGCGCTGTACCCCGACTACCTGATCGACAGCGCCGCCGAGCAGGCCGCGTTGGCCGCGGCCAGGCTGGTCGTGTGGCAACACCCGATCCACTGGTACAGCACGCCGCCGCTGATGAAGCTGTGGGTCGACGAGGTGCTCGCGTTCGGCTGGGCCTACGGGCCCGGCGGCACGGCGCTGCGGGGCAAAGACCTGTGGCTGGTCGCGACGACCGGTGGCCCGGAAGACTCCTACCGCCCCGACCGCTACAACCGCTACTTCTTCGACGCCTTCCTGCCGCCCTTCGAGCAAACGGCCGTGCTGTGCGGCATGCGTTTCCTGCCGCCCATGCTGCTGCACGGCGCGCACCGCGCGAGCGACGCCGACATCGCCACCCACGCCGCGGTCTATGCCGATCGCCTGGCGAGCTACCCGCAATGGCCCGAGCTGGCCGAGCTCGACGCCTGCCCCGCCTGCGACGTGCCCGCCAGCGCACGACCGATGGAGAACGTCTGATGGATAGCGGCGGCTGGCTGACCGGCAGCCTGGTCTACCTCGGCGCGGCGGTGCTGGCGGTGCCGCTGGCCAGGTTTCTCGGGCTGGGTTCGATCATCGGCTACCTGGCCGCGGGCATCCTGATCGGGCCCTGGGGCCTGAAGTTCGTGACCGACCCGCAGGACATGCTGCACTTCGCCGAATTCGGCGTGGTGTTGATGCTGTTCCTGGTCGGGATGGAGCTGGAGCCGCGCCGCCTGTGGTCGATGCGTCGCCCGATCTTCGGCTGGGGCAGCGTGCAGTTGTTCGGCTCGGCCGCGCTGATGCTGGGCGCGGCGGTGCTGGCCGGCGTGGACTGGCGCCTGGCGCTGGTGGCGGCGCTGGGTCTGGCCATGTCGTCCACGGCGATCGGCCTGGGCGTGTTGAACGAACGCAACCTGCTGGGCACCACCTCGGGCCAGAGCGTGTTGAGCGTGGCCCTGCTGCAGGACGTGGCCGCCATTCCCATCCTGGCGCTGGTGCCCTTGCTGGCCGCGGCCGAGG
>JAYSVE010000778.1:0-3109 GCA_043718725.1 Methylibium sp. | reverse complement strand
GGCGCGCGCCATTGATGCCGACCTCGCCGGCGCGCAGGCGCAGCGCGACCGCCTGGGCGCGGGCCGCGGAGCCCGACCACACCGCCGCCGACAGCCCGCAAGCTGTGCTGTTGGCGATGTGCACCGCGTCCGCGTCGGTGTCGAAGTCGAGAACACACAGCACCGGGCCAAAAATCTCTGCGTCGGTCACCGACTGCCGCGGCGTGACGCCCAGGATGGTCGGCGCGATGTAGTGGCCGTGGGCTAAGCCGGGCGCACGGCCGGGGCCGCCGGCCAGCAGTTGCGCACCGTCGGCCAGCGCCTGCTCGATGATTGCGTTGACGCGGTTGAACTGGGCCGCCGTCGCCAGCGGGCCGAGCCGGGTCGCCTCGGCCTGCGGCGGCCCGACCACCCATTCGCGCACCAACCCCGGCAGCCGGGCCGCCACCTCATCGCGCAGCGGCCTGGCCACGAGCAGGCGCGCCTGTGCCGCACAGTTCTGGCCGGAATGGGCCAGGCACGAGCGCAGCACCGCGGGCAATGCGAGGTCGAGATCCGCGTCGTCCAGCAACACCGCGGGGGACTTGCCACCCAGGTGCAGGCGCGCCGGTTTGAGGTGTTGAGCGGCCATGCCGCCAACTTGTTGCCCGACCGCGCGCGAGCCGGTGAAGCTGATCAACCCGACATCGGGATGCGCCGCCAGCGCCGCCCCCACGGCGGCCCCGCCCGACAACACGTTCACCAGCCCGGGCGGCAGATCGCATTCTTCGACGGCCTCGCAGAACAGCCGCACCGTCCCCGGCGTGAGCTCGCTGGGCTTGAGCACGATGCTGCTGCCCGCGGCAATGGCGGCGGCCGTCTTCGACACCATCTGGAACAGCGGCGTGTTCCAGGCGCAGATCCCGGCCACCACGCCCAGCGGCACGCGCAGCACCAACGCGTGGTCGACCGCCTCGCGCCACAGCACCTGGTCGAGCCCGCGCAGCGTTGCGGCGAAACTGTGGCGCGGCCATTGGCCCTGCAGCACGCGCCCGGTGGCGGGCGGGCAGCCGGCCTCCAGCGCAAAGCTGGCGATGAAACTCTGCTCGCGCACCTCGATCGCCTTGGCCAGGCGTGCGAGCGCATCCCTGCGTTGCACCAGGTTGCTGACCGACCATGACGGGTAGGCGTGGGCCGCGGCGCGCACCGCCCGGTCGACGTCGTGCGGGCTGCACCGCCGCAGCATGCCGAACTGTTCTTCGGTGGCCGGGTTGAACACCCCGATGAGTTCGGCGCCGGTGCTGGCATGCCATTGGCCGCCGGCAAAGAATTGGGTGAAGCGATTCATTCGCGCCTTCCGGTAGAGCCCGCCGCAACGACCCGAATCGGGTGTGCGCGCCGCTACCGCACGATCAACCCCGGCAGCCACAACGACAGCGCCGGGAACGCGCACAGCAACACCAGCCGCACCAGGTCGACCGCAATGAACGGCATGGTGCCGCGGTAGATGCGCGCTAGCGGGATGTCGCGCGCAATCGAACTGATGACGAAGACATTCATGCCCACCGGCGGGCAAATCATGCCGAAGGTCACGGCCATCACGATGATGACGCCGAACCACACCGGGTCGAAGCCGAGCTGCATCATCGCGGGGAAGACGATGGGCACGGTCAGCAGGATCATCGCCAGCTCGTCCATCACCGCGCCCAGGATCAGGTAGCCGACCATGATCAGCGCCAGCACGCCGTAGGCGCCGATCGGCAGGTGCGTCAGGAAGCCGACCGCCTTCTGCGTGAACTGGGTGATCGTCAGGAAGTAGCCGAACAGGTAGGCGCCGACGACGATCAGCATGATGGCCGACGAGACCCGCAACGCGTCGATCAGCGCCGCGCGGATCTGCGGCCAGCGCAGGCGACCGCGCAACATGCCGATCACCAGGGTGCCGGCGGCGCCGATGCCGGCCGCCTCTTGCACGGTGAACAGACCGCCATAGATGCCGCCCAGCACAAAGATGAAGAGCACCAGCACGGCCCACAGGTCGCGCAGGCTGCTGAAGCGCTCGGCCCAGGTGTGCGGCTCGCCCAGCGGCATGCTCAACGGGTAGCGCAAGCCCATCAACTGCACCACCAGGAAATAAAACACCACCGCCATCAGGCCGGGCACCACACCGGCGGCGAACAGCTTGCTGATGTCGGTCTCGGTCATGATGCCGTAGAGCACGAAGATCACCGACGGCGGGATCATGATGCCCAGCGTGCCACCGGCCGCGACCAGCCCGGCCGCGAAGCCCGGGTCGTAGCCCGACTTGCGCATTTCGGGCAGCGCCACTTGGGTCATCGTCGCGGCCGTGGCCACCGACGAGCCGTTGATGGCGGCGAAGCCGGCACATGCCGCGATCGACGCATAGGCCAGCCCGCCGCGGCGGTGGCCCAGCCAGGCGCGCCCGGCGCTGAACAGCTCGCGGCTCATGCCCGAGTGGGAGGCAAACGCGCCCATCAGGATGAACATCGGGATCACCGACAGGTTGTAGTCGGTCAGCACCGACAGCGGCACGTTGCCGAGCAGGTTCAGCGCCGGCGTCGGGCCGGACAGCAGCCCGAACCCGCCGACGCCGACGATGCCCATCGCAATGCCGATCGGCACCCGCAGCGCCATCAACACGAACATCAACACAAAGCCGAGCAGCGCGACCAGGTCCCTATCCATGCGGGGCTTTCATCAGGTCATCGTGCGGGTCGTGGCCATGCCACAGGTCCCACAGTCGGCGCGCGCCGAGCAACGCCGCGGCCAGCGCGCCGCAGGCCGCCAGGCCATAGAACCAGACCAGCGGCAGGCGCAGGTCCATGGTGGTCTGGGTGCCGGTGGTCAGCACCTTGGCCCACACCATCCAGGCCATCGGCGCCAGAAAGGCCAAGGTCACGCTGCCGGCCACCAGGTCGAGCCGGCGCCGGTTGGGGGCCGCCAGCCGCTCCCACACGACATCGACGCAGATGTGCCCGGCGTGGTAGGTCGTCACCGCCATCCCCCAGAACAACGCGATGCACATCAGCAGCTTGGAGCCGTCGAACCAGTCGGGGATCTGTATGGCAAAAAGATCTCGCAACAGCACGTTGGCGGCGGTCACGAGTGCGATGAACAGCAAAAAGACGGC
>JAYSVE010000777.1:0-3111 GCA_043718725.1 Methylibium sp. | reverse complement strand
ATGTGATCTCGTTGAAGGACACGGCCATCGTCAAGGGCTCGCACGGCCGCCTGACCGACGACCCGGCGCACGGCCCGCTGGTGATCAGCTCACGCGCCGAATGCCTGCCGGCCGGGGCCGTGCAGGCCACCGCCTTCAAGCAACTCGTGCTGGATCATCTGGCGGCTTGAACCGGGGCCGGCGCCGCAACGCCGCGCCGCCGGTTGCCACCGGTTGCCACCGGTTGCCACCGGCTATTCGAGCACGACCCTGGGGAAGTAGAACGAAACCACCCAGTTCGGCACATCGACGATGGAGCTGATGCGCAGGTCCGCGCACACACTGCACAGCATGTAGGCGTCGATCGGCGAGTAGCCATAACGACGGCTCAACAGCTCGACCATTTCGGACACCGCCATGCGGGCCCCCGCCATCAGGTCCGGGCCGATGCCGGTGGTCACCTCGTAGCCCTTTTTGTCCAGATGGTTCGTCACCGGCCCGGCCGTGACGTAGCGCGGTGAACGCAACTGGGCGCCTTTGATCAATTCGAACTTGAGGCTGACGTCGAAGGCACTCTCGATGGCGGTGCCACAGACTTCGCCATCGCCCTGGGCCGCGTGCGTGTCGCCGACCGAAAAGAGGGCGCCGTCGACCTCGACCGGCAGGTACAGCTCGGCGCCTTCGGCGATGTCGCGCACATCCATGTTGCCGCCGACATTGCGCGGCGGGATGATGCTGTGCAGGCCGGGCTCGGCCGGGGCCACACCGATCGTTCCGCACATCGGCTTGAGCGGAACGCGCCCACCGGGGCCGTACATCGCCGGGGCCAGGCCGGCGTCGAAGTGCCAATGGTGCAGCCTGGCCTCGGGGAACTGGTCGGTGAGCAAACCAAAGCCCGGAATGTTGCCGGTCCAGCCCCACCCGGACGGGCGAAACGACAGGACCGTGATCTTCAAGGCGTCGCCCGGTTTCGCGCCATCGATGAAGACCGGCCCGGTCACCGGGTTGACGCGCGCCAGGTCGAGCCGGGCCAGGTCGGCCGCGGTCGAGGCGCGCGAGAGTTGCCCGGACGAGGCGTCGGCGGTCTCGAAGTGCACGGTCTCGCCGGGGGCGACCGTCAGGCGCGGCGCAAACGCGTTGTTCCAGCCGTGGTGGATGTGCGCCCGGTGAATCGTGTGGTGGTCATGTGCGCTCACGACGCTCTCCTAGACGGCGACGGTCAAGGCGCCGTCGATCACCAGGTTGGTCCCGGAGATGCGGCTGGCCGCCGGGCTGGAGAGAAACACCACCCCGGCCGCCACTTCTTCAGCGGTGCCGAACCGGCCGGTCGGATTGACCTTGAGCGTGGAGCTGTACAGGTCAGGCATGTTCTTCTCGATCGTCTGCCAGATGCCGCCGTCGAAGTAGGTGTTGCCCGGCGAAACGCAATTCACGCGGATGCCCTTGCCGACAAGCTGCCGGCTCAACCCCTTGGCGTAGTGGATCAACGCCGCCTTGACCGCGCCATAGGACCCGGCGGCGAAATCGACCTCGAAGCCGGACACGCTGGAGATCAGCACAATCGAGCCGCCGCCCGACTTCTCGAGGAACGGCACCGCCGCCGCGACCGCATTGACGGTGTGCATCATGTCGACCCGAAACGACTTCTCCCAGGTTTCGGCCGTATCGCCCACCGCCAGCGCGCTGACGTTGCACACCAGCGCGTCGATGCCGCCCAGCTCGGCGGCGCTGCGCGCAACCCAGGCGCTCAGCGCGGCGCCATCGGCCACGTCCAGCGCCTGGCCGAAGGCGCCGACGCCCTTGGCTTTCAATGCAGCAACGGTTGCGCCGACCTCGTCGGCGTTGCGCGCGCAGATCGCGACACTCGCGCCCTCGGCCGCAAAACCCTCCGCGACGGCGCGGCCGATGCCCTTGCTCCCACCGGTGACGACCGCCCGTTTTCCCTTGAGTCCGAGGTCCATTGCAAGTCTCCTTGTTGATGAAGTTTCGGCGGCCACCGCCGTGCCGGCACAAGTATCTCATCGGCTCCGGCCGGCCGGTCAACGCCGGAGTGCGCGGGCCGCGGCAGGTCACGCGCGACCGGGTGATGCCGGGCGGCCGCGTCGGGTTGGCGCTTCGCGGGTATCGTTGCGCGCATGCAAACCATCCTGTCGGTCGAGCACCTTTCCAAGACCTACGCCTCCGGCCTGCCCGCGCTGAAGGACATCAGCCTGGCGATCCGACGCGGTGAAATCTTCGCGCTGCTGGGCCCCAATGGCGCCGGCAAGACGACGCTGATCAGCATCGTCTGCGGCATCGTCAAGGCCAGCACCGGCAGCGTGCGGGTGGACGGCCACGACATCGTTCGCGACTACCGCGCCGCCCGCGCCATGATCGGCCTGGTGCCGCAGGAGTTGACCACCGATGCGTTCGAGACGGTGTGGGCCACGGTGTCGTACAGCCGCGGCCTGTTCGGCAAGCCGGCGGCGCCGGCGCACATCGAGAAGGTGCTCCGAGAGCTGTCGCTGTGGGACAGGAAGGACAGCAAGATCATGACGCTGTCGGGGGGCATGAAGCGCCGCCTGCTGATCGCCAAGGCGCTGTCGCACGAGCCGCGCATCCTGTTCCTCGACGAGCCCACCGCCGGCGTCGACGTGAACCTGCGGCGCGACATGTGGCAACTGGTGCGCACGCTGCGCGACAGCGGCGTCACCATCGTGCTGACCACCCACTACATCGACGAGGCCGAGGAAATGGCCGACCGCATCGGCGTGATCCGCAAGGGAGAAATCATTCTGGTGGAGGAAAAGACCGAGCTGATGCGCAAGCTCGGCCGCAAGCAGCTCACGCTGCAGTTGCAGCGGGCCTTGACGACGCTGCCCGGCTTGCTGGGCGGCTATCCGCTGGAGTTGTCGGCCGACGGCAGCGAGTTGACCTACACCTTCGAAGCGCAGGGAGGCCGGCTGGGCATCGTCACGCTGCTGAAAGACCTGAACGACGCGGGCATCGAGTTCAAGGATCTGCACACGACCCAGACCTCGCTCGAAGACATCTTCGTGGACCTGGTGAAGGACAAGGCATGAATCTCCACGCGGTTCGGGCGATCTACGGCTTCGAGATGGCGCGCGCCTGGCGCACGCTGATGCAAAGCAT
>JAYSVE010000776.1:0-3119 GCA_043718725.1 Methylibium sp. | reverse complement strand
ATGCCGGGCTCCATCGCCATCGGCGCTTCGGGCAGCGCCCGCGAAATGCTTTGCGGGCCTTCGTGCACGTTGAGGAAGTAACCCACGCCGTGGCCGGTGCCGTGGCCGAAGTCCAGGCCGTGCTCCCACAGCGGCGCGCGCGCGATCGCGTCGAGCATGGGCGCCAGCGTGGCGCGCGGGAAACGCGTGCGGCTCAACGCCAGGGTGCCCTTGAGCACCAAGGTGTAGTCGCGCTTGTGCGCGGCGCTGATGGCGCCGATCGGCCAGACCCGCGTGATGTCGGTGGTGCCGCCCAGGTACTGGCCGCCCGAGTCGATCAGCAACAGGCCGCCGCCCGGCGCGCCGACTTCGATGACCGCGTGCGATTCGGGCGTGGCGCGGTAGTGCGGCATCGCGCCGTTGGCATTGAACGCGGCGATGGTTGAAAAGCTCAGGCCCTTGAAGCCGGGGCGCCGCGCGCGCGCCGCGCTCAGGCGTTCGTCGATGGTCAGCTCGGTGATGCGCTCCCGGCCCAGCGCCTGCTCGAACCAGGCATAGAACTCGCACATCGCCGCGCCGTCCTGGCGCATCGCTTCGCGCACATGGTCGGCCTCCTGCGCGTTCTTGCGGCTCTTCAGAAAGGTGCTCGGGTTGACGGCCTCGACCACCTTCACGCCAACGTGGGCGCGCAGCCCCAGCGTGATGCGGCGCGGGTCGATCAGCAGCACCGCGAAGGCCGGCAAGGCCGCCAGCGCCGTGGCCGCCGCCTCGTACGGCGCGACGCGCACGCCGGCCTCGGCCAGCACCGCTTGCAAGGCGGCGTCGATCTTGGCGTCGGCCACGAACAGGGTCGCGCCGCTCATGTCCAGCAGCGCATGGGCCATGAACACCGGGTTGTAGGCCACGTCGGCGCCGCGCAGGTTGAACAGCCAGGCGATGTCGTCCACGGTGGAGACGAAATGGTGGGTGGCACCCGCCGCCGCCATCGCCTGGCGCACCTGGGCCAGCTTGGCTTCGCGCGCCACGGTGGCGTGTGGCGGCAGGTGCTCGTAGACCGGGCCGGTCGGCAGGCCGGGGCGATCGGGCCAGACTTCGGCGATGGCGTCGAAGTCGGTGCGCAGGCCCACGCCGGCGTGGTCCAGCGTGGCGCGCAACAGTTGCGCGGCGGCCAGCCCCAGGACGCTGCCGTCAACCCCGACCGTGTCGCCTCGCGCCACGTTCGCGGCCAGCCAATCGACATGCTGCATGGAAGTGCCGGACGCGATTCTGACCAGCTCGATGTCGCTGCCGGCCAGCTCGGCCTCGGCCTGCATCCAGTAGCGGCTGTCGGCAAACAGCGCGGCCCGCTCCAACGTGACCACCAGCGTGCCCATCGACCCGGTGAAGCCCGACAACCACTGGCGTCCTTGCCAGCGCTCGGGCAGGTATTCGGACAGGTGCGGGTCGCTGGTGGGCACCAGCACGGCGGCCAGGTTGTGCGCCTTCAAGGCATCGCGAACCTGTTCGATGCGCAGGCGGAACGGGGAGGTGCGGGTGTCCATGGGGCGGGTCCTGTCGATCGGGTCGGAGGATTTTAGGAGTTCGGGCTGGGCTGGAGGTCGGCTTCGAGTTCCTTCAACTGGTCCAGTGCCGCTTGCAGGTCTTCGATGATTTCGGCCGCAATCACATCGGGCGGCGGCAGGTTGTCGCTGTCGGAAAGGCTGTCGTCCTTGAGCCAGAACAGGTCGAGACCGGCCTTGTCTCGCGCCAGCAACTCGTCCGCACCATAGCTGCGCCAGCGCCCCTGCGGTTTGGCGTCGCTGAAGGTGGCGATGCGGGTCAGGCGGTTGTCGGCGCGGTACAGGCGCACGAACTCGTCCATGTCGGCATGCTGCAGCGGCCGGGTCTTGAGCGTGAAGTGCTGGTTGGTGCGCAGGTCGTAGAACCAGACGCGTTGCGTGTTGGGCTGGCCGTCCGGGCGCGGCGGTTTGCGGTCGAAAAACAGCACGTTCGCCTTCACCCCCTGCGCGTAGAACAGGCCGGTCGGCAAGCGCAGGATGGTGTGCAACTCGCCCTGCTTCAGCAGCTCACGCCGCACCGTTTCGCCCGCACCGCCTTCGAACAGCACGTTGTCGGGCAGCACCACCGCCGCGCGGCCGTGCATCTTCAGGCTGCTGAAGATGTGCTGCACGAAGTTGAGCTGCTTGTTCGACGTGGTGGCCCAGAAGTCTTCACGGTGAATGGTCAGCGTTTCACGCGACACATCGCCGTCGTCGGACGTGATCGTCACGCTGCTCTTCTTGCCGAACGGCGGGTTGGCCAGGATCACGTCGTACTCGCCGTGCTTGCCCGACAGCGCATCGCGCACCTGCACCGGCACCACGGCCGTGTCGTCGGCACCCACGCCGTGCAGCACCAGGTTCATGCAGGCCAGCCGGGCGACGCTGTCCACCAGCTCCACGCCGGTCAGCGCCTGGGTGTTCAGGTGCTTGAGCTGCGCCTTGCTGGGGCCTTGCTTGCGCAACTCGGTGTGCGCCGCCAGCAGAAAGCCCGCCGTGCCGCAGGCTGGGTCGCAGATGGTCTCGCCGAGCTTGAGATTCATCACCTCGACGATGCCCTGGATCAGCGCGCGCGGCGTGAAGTACTGGCCGGCGCCGCCCTTCACGTCTTCGGCGTTCTTCTGCAGCAGGCCTTCGTAGGCATCGCCCTTCAGGTCGGTGTCCAGCGCGGACCAGTTCTCCTTGTCGATCAAATCCACGATCAACCGCTTCAGCTTGGCCGGGTCCTGGATCTTGTTCTGCGCCTTGCGAAAGATCACGCCGATCACGCCCTCGGCCTTGCCCAGCGCTTCGAGCGTGTGCCGGTAGTGCACTTCCAGCGGGTCGGCGTCGAGCCTCAGCAGCTCGGGCCAGTGCCAGGGCGCTTCGATGATCGGCTTTTGGCTGAACGGCGGCTTCGTCTTCTCGTCCGCCATCTTCAGGAACAGCAGAAAGGTCAGCTGCTCCACATAGTCGCCATACGACAGGCCGTCGTCGCGCAAGATGTTGCAGTAGTTCCAGAGCTTCTGGACGAGGGTGGATGCGTTCATGAGGCCTGCGGTTCAGAGTAGTTCGGGCTTGTTCGCCTTCAGCCATGCCCGCACGGTGGCCTGCAGCGCCAGC
>JAYSVE010000775.1:0-3126 GCA_043718725.1 Methylibium sp. | reverse complement strand
CCTGGTGCAGCCAGCGCTCCAGGCTGGTGCTGCGGTCGCTGTCGGGGTCGGTGCCGGTGTCGTCCATCAAGCCACGCCAGCGCGCCGAGGTGACGCCTTCACCGGTGCGCAGGTTCCAGTCGGCCACGCCGAGGTCGGCGCCAACCAGGGCCAGCTCCCAGCGCTCGTTGAGGCGGGCCAGTTCGCCCACCTGCACATGCGTGATCAGCACCATGCCGGCCAGCGTGGCCATATGGGCCCACAACAGCACCAGCCGGCCGGGTTCGGCCATCGTGGCGAGCGGCCCCAGGCCCGCCGCCGTGCCGGCCAGCATGGCCCCGGTGAGCAGCATCACCGCCGCCGAGGCCGGCCCCAGCCCCGCGCGCACGGCCATCGCCGCCAGCAGCAGGTGCGGCAGCAGCAGCAGCGCCAGCGCGCCCATGGCGGCCCCCGGTGGCAGGGCGAAAGCCACCGCCACGGCGGCGGTGCTGGCGGTGAGCAGCAGCACGTTGCGCACGCCGCTGTGGCGGCCGAAGACCGAGCCCAGGCCGCGCTTGCTGATCGTCAGCAGCGGCACACCGGCGACCACCACGCCCAGTGCGTCGCCCAGCCACCAGCGCAGCGCGGTGGCCGGCAGGGCCACCGCCTCGATGTGCCCGGTGATGGCGAGCCAGGCCGCGCCATTGGCCGCGCTGAGCGCCGCGGCGCTGCACACGCCAGCGACCAGCAGCAGCCCGAGATCGCGGTGCTGCTCGAGCCGTGGATTGAAGCCCGCGCGCAGCATCCAGCGCGACGCGGCCAGCGGCGCACCGGCGTTGCCTATCGCCAGCAGCAGGGCCAGCCCCCAGGGCGCGCCAGCCGACAGGTTGACCAGCGCGGCCGCCGTGAAGACAGCCGGCGCCATGCCCGGGCCCCAGCGCACCAGCACGGCCAGCGCCAGCCCGGCAGCCGGCCAGAAGGCGCTGACGAACGCCGAAGGCCCCGGCAGCGACAGGCCGAGCGTGCCCAGCCCGAGGTAAGCCAGCGCGACCCCCAGCGACCGCAGCAACCAGATGGCCGCTGGTGCGGCGCGTTGATGCAGGGGTGGGCGGTGGTCTTCGGGGGTCACGTCAGGGGGGGGGGCGGGATCGGGTGCGGCGGGGTACCTGGCACCAACGGCAGATGCTATCGGTTGGCGCTGCGCGGTGGCACCCCTCGAGCAGGGCGTGGCCAGTAAAAAGGCCCGGTTGAAACCGGGCCGATATTCTCATCGCGGGCTGTCGACGGGCCGTAGCTGACCGGTGACTGGCCGGTACCTGGCCAGTTACCGGCCGGTGATCGGCGCAGCGCGCGGGGCCTCAGACCAGGAAATCCTCGATCTTGGCGCCGCTGGCCATTGCCGCCTTCAGCCACTTGGGCTGCAGGCCGCGGCCGGTCCAGGTTTCACCGCTGCCGGCGTTGCGGTACTTGATCGCCACCTTGCCAGTGGGTTTGGCGGCGCCGCTGGCGCGCACGGTCGGGGCCTTGCCGGAAATATCGGCAGCGGTCAGGCCAAACTCGGCCAACAGGGCGCGCACCTTGCCAATGGCGTCAGCGCGTTCCTCGCGCTGCACGTCGATGATCTTCTTTTCGATTTCAGCACGCTGGGCCAGCAGGTCTTGCAATGACGACATATTGATGCTCCGGGGTTATTGGGACAATCGCAGTGTAATACCTGTTGCACTGCGCCGCCGATACAAATTAACCCTGATGGCCCAATTTTGGCCGCCGGCGGTGGTCAGGGCGCCGGTGGCACATAACCCGCGGGTTGATCGACACCGCCGCCGAAGAAGAATTGCTCCATCTGCCGCGCCAGGTATTGCCGGGCCCGCTGGTCGGCCAGGTTGAGGCGGTTCTCGTTGACCAGCATGGTCTGGTGCTTGAGCCACTGCTGCCAGGCCTCCTTGCAGACGCTGGCGTAAATGCGTTTGCCCAACTCGCCAGGGTAGGGCGCGAAGTCGAGGCCGTCGGCGTCTTTTTTCAGCAGCACACAGTGCACGGTACGGGCCATGGTATTTCTCCTAGTGGGCGATCGGGCGCCCCAATTGGTGGGTAGCGGTATCGGGTTTCTCAACCCAGTTTCTTGACCAGCACCTGCGAGCGCCGGTCCCAGTTGTACTTGCGTTTGCGGGCGTCGGGCAGCCAATCGGGGTCGACGCCGACGAAGCCCCGCTTGAGGAACCAGTGCATTGTCCGCGTGGTCAGCACGAAGATACTGTCGAGGCCGGCCGTGCGGGCCCGCTGCTCGATCCGCTTGAGGATGCGCTCGCCATCGCCCTGGCCCTGGACCTGGGGCGATATGGTCAACGCCGCCATTTCGCCGGTGCCGGCCTCGGGGTAAGGGTACAAGGCGGCGCAGCCAAATATCACGCCGTCGTGTTCGATGACGGTGTAGTTGGCGATGTCGCGCTCGATTTCCACGCGCTCGCGGCGCACCAGGGTGCCGTCGCGCTCGAAAGGCTCGATCAGCTGGAGGATGCCGCCGACGTCGTCGGCAATCGCCTCATGCAAGGTTTCCAGTTTCTCGTCGACCACCATCGTGCCGATGCCGTCGTGGGTGAATACCTCCTGCAATATCGCGCCGTCGACCGCAAACGGCAGGATATGCGAGCGCTCGACGCCGGCTTCGCAAGCCTTGACGCAGTGCTGCAGGTAGAAGGCCAGGTCGGTGGGCAGCACCGGTACGGGCAAGGCGGTGAGCAGGCGTTTGGCGTCGGCCAGTGCCAATTCGGTGTCGATGGCGCTGTCGGGGTCGTCGCGGTGCTCGGCAATGCCGGCGATCTCGGTCATGAACAGCAGCTTGTCGGCCTGCAGCGCGATGGCGGTGGCGGTGGCCACGTCTTCCATCGTCAGGTTGAAGGCTTCGCCGGTGGGTGAGAAGCCAAACGGGCTCAGCAGCACCACCGCGCCGATGTCGATGGCCCGGCGCAGTGCCGCGCCGTCGACCCGGCGCACCACGCCCGAGGACATGAAGTCGACCCCGTCGACGATGCCGACCGGCCGGGCGGTGAGGAAGTTGCCCGAAATCACCCGCACCGTGGCATTGGCCATCGGCGTGTTGGGCAAGCCCTGCGAGAAGGCGGCCTCGATCTCGAAGCGCAGTTGGCCGGCGGCCTCCTGGGCGCAGTC
>JAYSVE010000774.1:0-7357 GCA_043718725.1 Methylibium sp. | reverse complement strand
ACTGGGCTTCGCTTTCGGCGGCATGTACTACATGGTCACCAACTACATCTTCTTCGCCGGTCGCACCGCCCGCCTCGCGGTGCTTACATTGAGTTGCGGCACGATCAATGTGGCGCTGTCCTACTGGCTGCTGCATCGCAACGGCTTGGCGGGCGCCGCGCAGGCCTTCATGGTCGCGCAAGCCCTGCTGTTCCTGAGCACATGGTGGCTTGCCAACAAGTCTCACCCCATGCCGTGGCTACGGGCAATGATGCCCGGTCGAGCATCATGAGTGCTTCCCCCGGCCTCACCCTTTCCGACCTGTTGGTGGTCGAAGACGACGCATGCATTGTCGAATTCGCCTGTCCTGAAACCGGAGTGCTGCTTTGGCCACTCATTCGAACAGTCTTTCTGCGCACGATACTGTCCGACCTATTCTATGCAAGCCCGCTGGTGGAAATGCGGACGACGCGCACAGGTGGTAGGTGGCGCCAATCAGCGACGACGTTGGCCAAGTCGTTCGCGCACAATGCGCGCGCGAAGCGTGAGGGCCGCTATCGCGCCAAGATTTGCATCTTTACTGACGCCTTGGGAACCAGTCTCACCGAGGGTATGTGGTTTAACCGACTGAGCGACCACTTTGCGCTGGCTCAGCCTACCCAGACGCTCGTTGTCGAGGATCAGTGCAATTGGGTTTGGCCGGTCCCGCGCCACTTCGCAAACGTGCTGTTCCACGCGCCTTGGCGAGCACGTGCCGTGGTAACAGAACTTGTCAGCGTTCGCTCCTCACATCGACGACGGGCTTCGGAGTTGATCGACCTTGTTGGATCTCGTGCCAAGGCGGAACTTTGCTGGGACATTGGCGCGCGCAGGCATGGCCAGATGACAGAGATGCTCGCACTTAAACTGGCCGGGTTGCCTTGTAAAGTGCGTCGCTACAGGGCCATGCTTTATGAAATCGAGCCGAGAGTGCTGCTTTTGGCCGAGGGGTGCTACGGTACGGCGGGCGCATTGCTGATGGCCGCGCGCGAACTCGATATTCCCACTGCCGAGTTTCAACATGGGGCAGTTTCATCGGGCCACGATGCGTACAACCTCGCCCCGAGCCTTCGCAGCTCCCCTAAATACCGACACGCACTTCCGGACTACTTCCTGGGCTTCGGTCGATGGTGGAATGATCAGATCAACACTCCCGTCAAGAAATTGGTCGTCGGCAATCCGCATCGGGACGCGCAACTCGCTCGCCTCTCTAAATCCGTCGAGGAAAGAAACGACGTCTTGCTCCTCGGCGACGGCATCGAAACGGCCAAGTACCTGCAGTTCGCGAATGAGCTTGCGCGCGAACTTCGTGGGCGGGAGCGTCGTCCGGCCCTTCAAGTGGTGTTCCGCCCGCACCCGCTCGAAAGGGCGGTTGCGGCAGCAAGCGCCCACGAGCTGCGCAACGGTGTTCGAATCGACCAGAGCCATGACATTTATCAATCGCTCGCAATGGCACATGCCGTCGTCAGTGAGCAATCATCGGGTTTGTTCGAGGCGATCGGCTTGGCAGACAAGGTGTTCGTCTGGAACACTTCGAAGGCCAAGTTCGGATTTCCGGTGCATCCGTTTCAGAAGGTGGAGTCTTCATCCGATCTGGCGGACGGATTGCTCGATCCGGCATTGGGCGCAGTCGCATCGGGCGATGCGGACTCGATCTGGGCGCCCGATTGGAGGGTCAATTACGCAGCCTTTCTTCGGTCGTGCGGAGCAGTCTGACGGGAGGGCAAATTGATAGCAATCGTCGACTACAACATGGGAAACGTGGGCTCGATCCGCAACATGCTCACGAAGATCGGCGTCGACTCCGAGGTCACCGCAGACGCGCGCACCATTGGCGCGGCGCGCAAGCTCATCCTCCCCGGCGTTGGCGCATTCGACGCGGGCATGGACAACCTGGAGCGCAGCGGGTTGATTCCCGTGCTCAATGAACGCGTGCTGCAGGCGCGCGTGCCCACGTTGGGCATTTGCCTGGGCATGCAATTGATGACACGCCGCAGCGACGAGGGCCAGCGCAAAGGCCTGGGTTGGGTCGATGCCGAGTCACTCCGATTTCGTCCCGCCGACGCCGCGCTGAAAGTGCCGCACATGGGTTGGAACCGCGTGATGTCGGTGCGCGCCTCGCCGCTCACCGACGGCCTGCCCGACGAACCGCGCTTCTACTTCGTGCATTCGTTTTACGTGCGCTGCCTGAACGAGGCCGACGTGCTGCTCACCACGCCGTATGGCGACGCGTTTCATTCCGCCTTTCAGCACGCCAACGTGGCGGGGGTGCAGTTCCACCCCGAGAAGAGCCACAAGTTCGGAATGGCGCTGCTGCGCAACTTTGCCGAACGGGTGAACTGATGCTGAAGACCCGCGTCATTCCGTGTCTGCTGCTGCAGGGTGAAGGGCTGGTGAAGACCACGCGCTTCAAGGACCCAACCTACATTGGCGACCCGATCAACGCGATCAGGATCTTCAATGACAAGGAAGTCGACGAACTTGTGTTCCTTGATATCACCGCCTCGCGCGAAGGGCGCGGCCCCGCACTGCAGGCCATCCGTGACTTCGCCAGCGAGTGTTTCATGCCTGTAGGCTACGGCGGCGGGATTCGCTCTCTCGAAGACGCACGCCATGTGCTCTCACTGGGCATCGAGAAGATCATTCTCAACACCATGGCGTTGCGCCAGCCTTCGCTTGTGTCGGAGATTGCCCGCGAGTTCGGAGCGCAAGCGGTCGTGGTGTCCATCGACGCGAAGAAGCGTCTGCTCGGTGGGCACGAGGTATTCGCCGCGGGAGGCAGTGAGAAAACCGGGCTCAAAGCAGTCGACCACGCGCGCCGCATGGTCGAGCTCGGAGCCGGCGAGATTCTCCTGAACTCCATCGACCGCGACGGCACACAGTCCGGCTACGACCTGGCGCTGGTGCGCAGCGTGGCAAGTGCCGTGAGCGTGCCGGTCATCGCCTGCGGTGGTGCTGGCAGCGTGGAACACTTCAGCGAAGCCGTCTTCGAGGGGCATGCCTCCGCCGTGGCAGCGGGCAGCATGTTCGTATTCCACGGTAAGCACCGAGCTGTATTGATCAGTTACCCGGCCCGCATCGAGCTTGAGCGCGCCCTTTCCAGACCTTTCCCGAGAAACGCATGACATTGAACTACCGTATCTGCAACCGGTGCATCATGGACACGACCGATTCGGACATCGTGTTCGACGTGGATGGCGTCTGCAATCACTGCCATCGATACGACACGATCGCCGCAAGGCGACTAATTCCGCTCGCTGAACGCCCCAACCGACTCGCGTCCCTGGTGAACAGACTCAAGCGCGACGGCCACGGCAAGGAGTACGACTGCGTGATCGGAGTGTCGGGCGGCGTGGACAGCACGTATGTCGCCTACCTTACCCATCAGCACGGCCTGCGCCCGTTGGCAATTCACTTCGATAACGGATGGAATTCTGAACTCGCTGTGGCCAACATCGAAAAGACGCTGAAGAAACTGGGAATTGATCTCTTCACTTATGTCGTCAACTGGCCGGAATTTCGCGATCTGCAACTGTCGTTTCTGAAGGCATCCACGCCAGACGGAGAGATTCCAACCGACCACGCAATCGTCGCCCTGTTGTATCGGATGGCCGTGAAACATGGCCTCAAGCACATCCTGCTCGGCGTGAACGTCAATTCCGAAGCGATCATGCCGCTCACATGGGGCTACGGATATTCCGACCTCCGCTACATCAGCTCCGTCCATCGCCAGTTTGGCAAGGTCCCGCTGAAGTCCTTCCCGAGCTACTCGCTTTTGCAACTATTCGCCTACATGTTCGTACGCAAGATCGAGTTGGTTCCGATCCTTGACTACATCGACTACCAAAAGGAAAGTGCGATGCAAACGATCCAGGACAAGCTCGGGTGGGTGTACTACGGTGGTAAGCACTACGAGTCGATCTACACGCGCTTCTTCCAGTCCTACGTGCTGCCGCGCAAATTCAACATCGACAAGCGCCGTGCCCATGGGGCTAACCTGGTCCTTTCCGGGCAGATGGATCGCGAGCAGGCTCTGCGAATGATTGCCGAACCGGTCTACCCCGAGAAAGGCTTGGCCGACGACCGGGCCTATGCGATCAAGAAGCTAGGGGTCAGTGAATCCGAGTTCGAGAACATTATGGCCATGCCCACGAGGACCTTCCATGACTTCCCGAACAGCTACGGACGCATCGAAACGGCAAAACGATTGTTGGCTCGTGCCCGCGGCTGAGGACTGATTCGTCTTCGACCAGACCGATGTACAAGTACCTCGTTGCATTTGTGCTGTTGACACCTTTGGCGGGTATCTGGCTCGTCGAAGGGGGTGAGTACGCAGGCTCGGTCGGAGTCGATGGCTTTCCAAATGGTGCGACCTTGGCCTTCGCGTTGTATGCGTTTGGGGTTGCCGCAGTCGCTTTCCTTTCAAGCCGGTGGCCGCGGCAGCCAGAGGTCTCCACACCGCGCAAAGTTCAAGACACCGACGCATTGTTCAGGCGATTCGCCGCCAACCTGCTTGCCTTCAACGCGGGCTTTCTTGTCATATTTCTCTTCGGTTTCGGTGCGATTGATGTCTGGACCGGCGCGGTGGGCAAGGGTGAATTCCGCGTCAAGCTCGGAGCGTTCGGTGCCCTTCCGAACATGATGACCAAGTTCATCGTCCCCGCGCTGCTGGCCTATTTGGCTGTGCTTTATTCGAGAACTTCTCGAATCACACCGCTTCGCATGCAGTTGACGGCCAACTTGGCGATGGCGTTTGTCATCGGCGCTTCCTGGGGCTTCAAGTCGACCGCCTTGTTTGTGTTGATGCCAGCCCTATTGCTACTGAATTGGCGGATTCGTGTCGGAACCTTGATTGGTCTGTGCTTGTTGTTCACTACGGTCCTGGTCGTCTTCTTCCAGATTTTCGACGCAGGAGTTGAAGTCGACACCGATGTACAGACCTTCCTGTTGCGCCGGATCACGGTGCTGCAAGGAGACGTTGCTTGGCACATTTGGGGCCTCTTTGAAGACGGCGAGGTATTCCCGACCTATTGGCCAACGCTGTTGGCAGCGTTCGGAGACACCGCGCTTTCAATGGCAGGCTTGTCCCGCGTGGCGACGTACGAGTGGACGGGCTACCACTACGATTGGATGATCACTTCGCTCGCAGGCGCAACAATTGATCAAATCGAGGAGGGCCACAGCATCACCGCTACGCCATTTGCAGAGGGCCTGGTGGCTGGCGGGCTCGCAGGCGTCGCGCTGTTCGCTCTAATCGGCGGCTTGCTGGTCGGCCGAACATACATCCATTTGGACGCGTGCTTGCGTCGTGGCCACGCGACGCGCGCGGCGATTCTCTCGACCTACTTTTGCTTCTACATCTTTCCATGGTTGAACGCGGGAGCTATTGTCCAACTCTTTCACGTGTCGTTGCTTGTGAGCATTGGCAGCACATTGCTGGTTCTGAAGTTCATGCGTCGGTTCCGTTTCGGCAGCCACCGCAGACTCGCAATTGCTTGACGCGTCGGAATGCGGATCCTTTACCTCCATCCGTTCGGCGCCTATGGAGGCGCAACGAAGAGCCTTGCGGAAATGTTCGCCGCATTGCCGCCGGGCTCTGTCGACGGTATAGCGATCACTCCGCCCGGCATTGCATCCCAGTCGTTGCGAACCGTTGGGCTGAAGGCGATCGACGCGGCAGGCATTGCGCAATGGGACGACACTCGCTTCGGCCACTACCGCGGCGCTCGCTGGCTGATCCTGTTGCGCGAGCTTGCCTACTGGCCGAGTACCTTCCTGGCACTGCGTCGAGCGGCACGCCATGGACCCTATGATCTGATTCATTCCAACGAGATCACCGCGTTGCTTGCCGGATTGCTTGCCAAACGCATGCTGCGAGCACCTCTTCTGGTGCATGTGCGCTCACTGCAACGCGGCAGCGGCGGCGGCCGCATCAGTGCCTGGCTGCAGCGCCTGCTGCGCACCCACGCCGACGCCGTGGTGGCCATCGACGAGGCGGTGCGTCGCACCCTCCCGGCCGACCTGGCGGTGCATGTGATCCACAACGGCATGAAAGTGCCCGCCGAGTTGCCGCCGCGCGTGTCTGATCCCGGCGCACCGTTCTGCGTCGGCATCATCGGTGTGCTGCATCGCTCCAAGGGCGTTTACGAGTTGATCGAAGCGGCGCGCCTTCTGCGCGATCGGGGTGTTGCGGTGCGCGTGCTGGTCGTCGGCGAAAACGTCCATCGCCTGTCCGGGCTGCGCGGCTGGTTGTTGCGCAAGTTCGATTTCGCGCGCGACGTGCGTGGCGAACTCGAGGCCTATGTCGCCCGGCATGGCCTGCAATCGATGGTCGAATTTACCGGCTTCGTCGCCGACATCCAGCCAATCTACGGCCGCATCGACGCGGTGTGCTTCCCGTCGCACCTCGACGCGCCCGGCCGACCGGTCTTCGAGGCCGCGTTGTTCGGCCTGCCCACCGTCGTGGCGATGCGCAACCCGACCCGCGACGTGATCGTTCCCGGCGAAACCGGCCTGTGCATCGACGAGCCGACACCGATCGCCATTGCCGACGCCATCGAGTCGCTGGCGCAAGACCGAGCGCGCGCGCGCAGCATGGGCGAGCAGGCGCGCAGGATGGCGCTGGAGCGATTCGAGAGCCGGGTCTGCGCCGCCAGGATGCTCGCGCTGTACCGCCAGATCTGCGCCCAGGAAGGGGTCGCGGCATCTGCGCCGCTGGCTTCGAACGGCACCCATGCAGCGCCGCCACCGACGCCACGATGAAGGTGTTGATCGTGAGCCAGCACTTCTGGCCCGAGTCCTTTCGCATCTCCGAGGTCGCGCAATCGCTGCGCGCCGCTGGCTGTGAGGTCAGTGTGTTGACCGGCCAGCCCAACTACCCGCAGGGCAAGGTGTTCAAGGGCTACCGGGCCTGGGCGATGGCGCGGGAGAGTTACGCCGAATGCAGCGTCCATCGCGTGCCATTGATTCCACGCGGCCGGGGCGGGGCGCTGCGGCTGGTGCTGAACTACCTGTCCTTCGTCGTCTCGGCCGCGCTGCTCGGGCCCTGGTTGCTGCGCGGCCAGGCCTTCGACGTGATTCTGGTCTATGCCCCCTCACCCATTCTGCAGGCGATTCCCGCGGTCGGGCTGGCGTGGCTGAAGGGCGCGCCGCTCGTAACCTGGGTGCAGGACCTTTGGCCGCAGAGCCTGGTCGCCACCGGCTTCGTCCGCAACCCGCGGCTGCTGGCGGCGGTGGCGCTCGTGGTTCGCTGGATCTACCGCCGCAACGACCTGCTGCTGGTGCAGTCGCAAGCCTTCGTCGAGCCCGTTGCGCGCATGGCCGGGCGCACGCCGGTGGC
>JAYSVE010000773.1:0-3129 GCA_043718725.1 Methylibium sp. | reverse complement strand
TGCTGCCGTCTTCAGGCGTGATGAAGCCGAAGCCCTTGCCATCGTTGAACCACTTGACGACGCCGGTTTGGGTAGTGTTGCTCATGGAGATGTTCCTTATTGAGTCTGTTGATGAATAAAACACGCACCAGCTCGCACCAGCGCGGACAGAGACACTCAAGAAACGTCGAACCGGGAGTTCAAACCTGGGCCGGCCTTTTGAATCCACCATGCTTTCGCTTGGCAGTGACATCAGGCGGTACGGGGATAAGACCTTGTGGAAACGGCCTCGTGCATGTCTGTGCCGAGACTATAACAGTTATCGCCGCCGCCCACGTGGTCCATGTGGTGTGAGGGCAAGGGATCCGGGATCGCGACCGGGTCCTAGAAGCAGGACTCCAGACTACGGCCGCCCTGCGCCGCGTGGCTATGATGGATTTGCCGGTTCAAGCGCGATCGGCCATGACAGACGGAGACCCCAGGCATGTACGACTATGTGGTGATCGGTGGCGGTTCGGCGGGCTGCGTGTTGGCGTCGCGGCTCAGTGAAGACCCGAAGGTCCGGGTGGTCCTGCTGGAGGCTGGCGGCGTCGACACCAGCGTGCTGATCCACTGCCCGGCCGGCTTGGCGTTGATGGCCAAGACCAAGGGCATCAACTGGGCCTTCGAGACCGTGCCGCAACCCGGCCTGGGCGGCCGCCGCGGCTACCAGCCGCGTGGCAAGGTACTGGGTGGATCGAGTTCGATCAACGCGATGATCTACATCCGCGGTCAGCACAGTGACTACGACCGCTGGGCCGCTGCCGGCAACCCGGGCTGGTCGTTCGACGAAGTGCTGCCGTATTTCAAGCGTGCCGAGGGCAATCTGCGCGGCGCCGACGTGCTGCGCGGCGCCGATGGGCCGCTGTCCGTTCAGGATCCGGGCAGCCCCAATCCGATCGCCAGGCGATTCATCGAAGCCGGGCAACAGGCCGGCCTGCCACTGAATGTCGACTTCAACGGGGCGGAGCAGGACGGCGTCGGCTGGTACCAGGTCACTCATCGTCAAGGCGAACGTTGCAGCGCGGCCAAGGCCTACCTGGTGCCTGCGCTGGGCCGACCCAACCTGGAAGTGATCACCCAAGCGCAGGTCACGCGCATCGTGATGGACGGTCGCCGGGCCACCGGCGTCGAGTTGCTGCGCAACGGCAGTCGCAGCACGCTGCAGGCGCGCCGCGAAGTGCTGCTGTGCGCTGGCGCGCTGCAGTCGCCGCAGATTCTGATGACCAGCGGCATCGGCCCCGGCGCGCAGTTGCAGCAACACGGCATCGCGGTGGTGCACGACCTGCCGGGTGTCGGCCAGCACCTGCATGACCATGTCGACGTGGTGCAGGTGGTGGACACACCGGGCTCGAACGAATCCTTCGGCCTGTCGCTGGCCGGGGCCTGGCGCACGCTGGGCGACATCCGCGAATGGCGCGAGCGCCGCACCGGCCGCCTGACCACCAACTTTGCCGAGGCCGGGGCGTTTTTCCGCAGCCGGCCCGGCCTGGATGCGCCCGACTTGCAACTGCACTTCGTCATTGGCAAGTTGGTAGACCACGGCCGCAAGACCGTGTTCGGCCATGGCTACAGCTGCCATGTCTGTTTGCTGCACCCCAAGAGCCGCGGCAGCGTGCGGCTGGCCAGCGCCGACCCGCTGGCCGCGCCGCTGATCGACCCGGCGTTCTTTGCCGATCCCGACGACCTGGCCCGGCGGGTGGGTGGCTTCAAGCGGATGCGCGAGGTGCTGGCGCAGCCCGCGCTGGCCGCCCTGGGCGGGCGCGAACTGACGGTGTCTGCCGGCGCACAAACCGACGCGCAGATCGAGGCCTTCATCCGCGGCCACGCCGACACCATCTACCACCCGGTCGGCAGTTGCCGGATGGGGCCGGGCGCCGACGACGTGGTCGACGCCGAATTGCGGGTGCACGGCATCGCGGGCCTGCGGGTGGTGGACGCATCGATCATGCCCAGCATCGTGGGCGGCAACACCAACGCGCCGACCATCATGATCGCCGAGAAGGCGGCCGACCTGGTGCGCGCCGCCGCTGCCCAGCCCGAGCGCCTGGCGGCTTGACCGGCAGGCGCCGTGGTCCGTCCCGGCCCGGCCACTTGGCGCGGCTCTGCGTAGAAACCCCAGCGCGCGCTGCCGATCTCTGCCATAATCCGGGGTTGCCGCGGGTTCTGACCCGCGTCTTTCGTTCATCGACTCTGACCCTTTACGAGCCGGGCCCTGCACCCTCACCGCAGGGGTACCCCGCGTCCCGTGTCCTGGTTGGCGGCGATGCCGTCGCTTCAGGACGTTTTGGGCAAAGTAGCCGCCGACCCTCTGCACCCGCAGTGAGGTCGCCGAGCCGCGACACAGGCCGGGCGCAATCATCCGCTCACCCGCCTTCCAAGCCCCACCCTTCCACAGAAGTGCGACCCGTTGCGGCTGCCCGCTTTTCGGCGGCACCGCGGCTGGGCCTGTCGTGGCCACAAGCCACCGGGCACAGCCTTGCCTGATTGAAAGTTATCCATGAGCTTTGACCTCGTCCACGACACCGCCCCCGAAACCAATGACACCGGTGCCGAGCCCGTTCAACCACGGTCCCAAGCGCAGCCCCAGGCGCAGCCCCAGGCACATCCGCTGACACACCCGCAGGTCGACATCGGCGCCGAGTTCGCGGCCCTCGGCCTGGCCCCGGACATCGTCAAGGCGATCACCCACGCGGGCTATACCAGCCCGACCGACGTCCAGATGCGCACCGTGCCGACGGCCCTGACCGGTCGCGACCTGATGGTCTCGTCGCAGACCGGCAGCGGCAAGACCGCCGCCTTCGTCTGGCCGGCGCTGCAACGCATCCTGGATGCCCGCAACGACCCGGCCAAGCGGCGCGAAAAGGGCAAGACCTTCGGTCCGCGCATCCTCGTGCTGGCGCCCACCCGTGAGCTGGCGCAGCAGGTCTCGCGTGCTTGCTCGGTGTACGGCTACGGCGTGTCGGGCCTGCGCGTGGCACACATCGTCGGCGGCGTGCCTTACCAGGCCCAATTGAAGGCGCTGCGTGGCCCGCTCGACGTGCTGATCGCCACCCCCGGTCGCCTGCTCGACCTGATGAATTCGGGTGCGGCGATCCTGTCGCAGGTCGA
>JAYSVE010000772.1:0-3131 GCA_043718725.1 Methylibium sp. | reverse complement strand
TTGCAGCCATCGAACGTATCGAGGAGCCGACCAGCGCTGGACATCGAACGCTGATCCCCCACCCCTCACCCCACCCCAGAGGGCGGGGCAGTCCTTGCCCGGACGGGCTCGAGGGCTGGCACCTCAAGTCGCCGCCAGCCCGCCGGGCCCGAAGCGTGTGTGTTTGCCGCGCCCCGTCAAGGGTTCGCTGCGCCGGGCGATGCCCGCCCTTGACCGGTCGCAGCAAACGGGTCCTGGGAGCATCGTGTCCCGATCCGTGAGTGCGGGGGCCATGCGTTAATCTGTTTAACGGACGCCATCCAAAGAGGCCGCTTCAAAGAAGGCAGAAAGAGAGCCACCCAACAGCGCGGATTCGGGGAGCATCAAAACATGAAGAGCGCACTCTTCGTTGACTTCGACAATGTGTTCTCGCAACTGCGACAGTTGCAGCCCGATGCCGCCGAGCGATTCGCTCGCCATCCGTCGGAATGGATAGGCTGGCTGACCAGCTCCCTGGCACTTCCGGAACCACACGAGGAAGGTGAGCGTCGCCGATTGCTCGTGCGGCGCTGCTACCTCAATCCGAACTGGTATCAGAACTATCGCCACTCGTTCCTGCGCGCTGGATTCGAGATCGTCGACTGCCCACCGGTAACCAGCCAGGGCAAGACCAGCACGGACATTCACATGGTGCTGGACATCGTCGATCTGCTCCAGCACGAAACACGCTGCGACGAGTTCATCGTCTTCTCGGCGGACGCGGACTTCACGCCCGTCTTACGCAAGCTTCGCCGCTACGACCGGCGCACCACCGTGCTGGCGATCGGCTTCCCGTCGGCCGCCTATCAAGCCTCGGCCGATCTGTTGATCGACGAGAGACTTTTTCTCCGAGAGGCGCTCGGCTTCGGTCTGGCCACTGCGGATGTCGCGCCCGGTCACAACGGCCAGTCCGCCGATATCAAAGATCCACGAACGGCCGAAGGCAAACCGGCGGTGGCAGGACCGAAGTCAATGCCCTCGGCCGCGGCTCCGCCCAAAGCCGAGCCGACCGTCAAGGTGATCCCGCGGGCGGCGACGCTTGAAGAGCTGTCGGAAATGGCCGGCCGCCTCTGGGCTCTCGTTGACGAATCCCCGCTGCCGGTCAACGCTGCTCAGCTGGCTTCGCGACTGCGTCAAGAACACCCGGAGAGCCTGGAAAACTGGAACGGCCTTGGCACGTTCAAGGCATTCTTTCGCTCGCTCAGGCTTTCGCGCTTGCTCTGGCTGAGCGGGTCCAGCGGTCGCGTGCTGGACCCGAGCCGGCATGAGCTGGAAGGCGCGCTGCCGGAGCAGGAAACGGAATCGCCGTGGTCCTGTGCCGAGGAGCTCTTCTCCGTGGTCAGGGAAGTCTGCATACTGACCGGTGCTCCGATGCTGGCGCCCAAGGACTTGAGGACGGTCATCAGCGCGCTGGTCCAGGTTCTCAAGAAGCAGGAGTTCAAGTTGACCACGACAGTGCAGTCCGTGTGCCGCCAGTGCGTCAAATCAGAAGGGCTGAGAGTTCGGCCTCGCGACGTCAACTTCCTCGTGCGCGGCATGCAGATGAATGGACATGTGTTCGGCCAGGGCACCGACGATGAGGCGACCTTGACCACCCGACTGCTTAATCAGGTTCTATTCCTGTGCGAGCGCGAGCAGAAGGTACCAGACCATACCGAGGTCGGGCACCTCCGCACATGGATAGGCAATGCAGCAACGGCGTAGTTCCTGCATGGGGGTCGGACTGTCCGACCCCCATGCCATGTTGCAAGAGGGCAGCTCGGTTCCGGGTTATCTGGTGCGCTTGATTCGCGCTGGTCGGTGACGATTCGATTCGGATACGGCTCATTTTTTGTTCGCTATCTGTTCGCTTTCTTTCCACATTCGGTTCGGTCTCTTTGCGGTACCTTTTCGGTACTTGTTCGGTTTCTGTTCTCGGGCGGCTTCAAGAGAAGCACCACAGACTGAAAGACGCTAGAAGGAAGGCTAGTGCAGGATAGGCTGTGCGCCGGCAAATGGCTGCCATGCATTTCGACAACACGTGTTCTTGAGGCGTCAGTTCGGCGGAGTACGACGACACCGGCACCCGCGTCGCAATGCGTGTGCTTGCGACTCTCTTCGACTGCTGCATCTGGACGACAGTGCGGTGGCGGTCGACAGCCACCATGTAACGTGAGCGTCTTGCCGTCCCACCTTGCTTACCGGCGATAGGCGCGTGAGGATGGTGTCCACCTATTTCGTTGGTGGACACCTATGCATCCCAATTCCGGTTCTCGGCGCCGCCACAGTGATGAGCTCAAGGCCAAGGTTCTTGCCGCCTGCGATGTACCGGGCGCGTCGATCTCCGGGGTCGCCCTCGCGCACGGCCTGAACACCAATCTCGTGCGCAAGTGGCGATCCGGCCGCGGCGTCAAGCGTGTGGGCATGACGGTCACGCCGGCGGCGTCGAGCGCGGCGCCGCCGGCGCTGGCCACCCCCGCTGAGTTCATCTCGATCGAGATGCCGGCAACTGCCAAGGCCGCGGCGCGCGCGGCGGGCCAACCGATGGGCGCTTCGCCGATCAGCGAAGCGCTGATTCAGATCGAGCTTCGCCGCGGTCCGCTGCACTTGAACGTCCGCTGGCCGAGCGCGGCGGCTGACGACTGCCGGGCCTGGCTGAGCGAGCTGTCCTCGGGCCTGCTCAAGTGATCCGCATCGATCGGCTCTGGCTGTGCACCGCGCCGATGGACATGCGTGCCGGCGCCGAGCGGCTCCTGAGCTGCGTTGTGCAGACCACCGGCGCTGCCCACGCACATCACGGCTACCTGTTCGCCAACGCGCGCGCCACGCGCATCAAGCTGCTGGTCCACGACGGGTTCGGTGTGTGGTGCGCGGCGCGGCGCCTGAACGCCGCTCACTTCGCGTGGCCGCGCGAAGCGGCGGCCTCGCCGCTGTTGCTCTCGCAAGCGCAGTTCGATGCGCTGGTTGTCGGCCTGCCGTGGCAACGACTGCCCGAGATGAGCGTGATCACGCGGATGTGAGCGACGTGGCGATACGTTCACGACGCGCGCCCATGACACGCGCCATGCGTTGACGGGACATCCGCCAATGGCGTGAGCTCGAAGGTCTTGGCAAGATGCAACGCATGCTCAGCA
>JAYSVE010000771.1:0-7390 GCA_043718725.1 Methylibium sp. | reverse complement strand
CGCAGTTGGACGCGCCCGAGTGGGCTGCGATGCGGCGTGCTGGCAAGGCGCGACGACGCTGCGGGCTCATGCCCGCGAGGAGGAGCAACGCGGCCAGCGCGCCGTAGCGCGGCTCAATCGGGCGCGTAGCGCTCTCACCCAACAGGTGAATGTCGTCGTGGGTACAGATGTCAATGTTCATGCGGTGTTGCCAGCGGAGGGAAGCGGTCAACTGCGGAATCTAGGTTCAAGCGTCAGAAGGCCGCGATGCCAGTGATGGCCCGCCCCAGGATCAATGCGTGCACATCGTGTGTGCCTTCATAGGTGTTGACCACTTCGAGGTTCACCAGGTGGCGCGCCACGCCGAATTCGTCGCTGATGCCGTTGCCGCCCAGCATGTCGCGCGCGGTGCGGGCGATGTCCAGGCTCTTGCCACAACTGTTGCGCTTCATGATCGAGGTGATTTCCACCGAGGCCGTGCCTTCGTCCTTCATGCGGCCCAGGCGCAGGCAACCCTGCAAGCCCAGCGTGATTTCCGTCTGCATGTCGGCGAGCTTTTTCTGGATGAGCTGATTGGCCGCCAGCGGCTTGCCGAATTGCTTGCGGTCCAACACATACTGGCGCGCGCGATGGAAGCAGTCCTCGGCCGCGCCCAACGCCCCCCAGGCGATGCCGTAACGCGCACTGTTGAGGCAGGTGAACGGGCCCTTCAGGCCGCGCACCTCGGGGAAGGCGTTGTCTTCCGGGCAGAACACGCCGTCCATCACGATCTCGCCAGTGGTGCTGGCGCGCAGGCCCACCTTGCCGTGGATGGCCGGGGCGCTGAGGCCCTTCATGCCCTTGTCGAGAATGAAGCCGCGGATCGCGCCTTCGTCGTCCTTGGCCCAGACCACAAACACGTCGGCGAAC
Organism: Methylibium sp.; assembly: GCA_043718725.1. Lineage (GTDB taxonomy): Bacteria > Pseudomonadota > Gammaproteobacteria > Burkholderiales > Burkholderiaceae_C > LGRD01. Next base: position 6,502 of record JAYSVE010000771.1, on the reverse strand, counting down.
GGGCTGTTGCTGATCCACATCTTGGTCCCGGTCACGGCATAGCCGCCAGGCACCTTGCGCGCCCGGGTGACCATGCCGCCGGGGTCGGAGCCGTGATCGGGCTCGGTCAGACCGAAGCAGCCAATCGATTCGCCGCTGGCCAGCTTGGGCAGGTACTTCTGCCTTTGCGCCTCGGTGCCGAAATCGAAAATCGGCAGCATCACGAGAGAGCTTTGGACGCTCATCATCGAACGGTAGCCGGAGTCGACCCGTTCGACCTCGCGCGCGACCAGCCCGTAGCAAACGTAGTTCAGGCCGGCACCCCCATAGGCCTCGGGGATGGTCGGGCCCAGCAGGCCCAGCTCGCCCATCTCGCGAAAGATGCCGATGTCGGTCTTTTCATGGCGAAACGCTTCGAGCACGCGCGGGGCCAGGCGCTGCTGGCAATAGGCATTGGCGGCGTCGCGGACCTGGCGTTCGTCGTCGCTCAACTGTTGGTTCAGCAGCAGCGGGTCGTCCCAATGGAACGAGGCTTTGGTTTTGGCAGACATGGGCAGGGCCTCCATCGAATCAATGCGTTCGCAGCGTAGCCGATTGTCGGCCACGCTCATCAGGCAAGCTCTGTGCGTTGCACCGCGGTACTCGCCCTGGGGTTCACGAAGTGGCCCCTTCGTGGCCCATGGCGGCCCGGCGGCTCATCGGGCCACCTTCTTTCACGGCATGCGCTGGCCGACGTCGATCGGCGGCAGCACGATCTCGTCGCCGCCCAGGCGCAGGGTCAGCCGGTAGGTGCCAACGCGCACGCCGTCGAGGCGAAACTCACCCAGGGAATCCAGCGAGGCCACATGGGCAGCGTGCGTGTCGGGGCCCGCATCGGACTGGGTCGCCAGTTCGACGACGCCCGCTTCGTCGGGCCCGAGGATCTGCCCGGTCAGCGCAAAGTGGTCGGCGGCCGGGGTGATGCGCAGGTCGATGTCGCGTCCCATGGCGCTGAACAGCAGGTGGCGCGTGTCCGACGCGGCGGCGCGCATGCCCATGGCGACGGGCGGCTGGGCCCAACTGTCGAAGCTCAGCACCGCGCGCACCAGGCGCAGCGCCGCCTGGGCAACACTGGCCACGCTGGCGGGCGGGTTGGCCGGCCACAGGTCGATGGCGGCGCGCAGCAGCGCGGGTGGGGCATTGGGCAGGGCGACGGCACGTTGCACTCGGTGCACGAATTCGTCATCGCTCAGGCTGTCAACGGGTTTCATGGGTTTGGGCGTGGGGTGGCTGGTGCGCAACAGAGCGGCCGTGGGAGGCGGAAATACACACGACATTCACCTCCGGCCACTCACGTGACCAGTTTGCGCAGTTTGTCCAGACAACGCGAACGCGTCGGGCCGATGCTACCTACCGACGTTCTCATCCGCCGGGCCACGTCGTCGTACGACAGCTTGTCGTCGTCGTCGCGAAACAGCAGCAGCAGCAGGTCGCGACAGCGCGCGTCGAGCCGGTCGACTGCGTTGCGCAACTGGTTCAGTTGCTGCAATTCGTCGAGGGCTTCCTCGGCGATCGGCGTCTCGTCGGCCAGATCCCATTCACCGGAAAGATCGTCGCCGGCGTCGTCCGCCCGCGTCATTGACACAGTGCGCTGGCCGCGCTTGCGCTGCAGCAGGGCTTCGCGCTTGGCGGTGGTCACCACCCAGGCCTGCAGCCGGCTGGTGTTGGCGATGCGGGGTAAATGCACGATCAGCCGGGCAAAGACGGTCTGGAACACATCCGCGGCGCCGTGTTCGTCCAGGCCGATGCGCCGCACGATGGCGTACACAAGCCGCTGGTAGCGCTGGACCAGCACGCCCCAGGCCGCGCCGTCGCCCGCCACGCAGCGTGCCACCAGCGCGGCGTCTTCGCCGTCCGGGGTGGTGGGGGTCAATGGGTGCGCGGTCATGGGGACGCGGACCTTATACCTGGTGTCCATCGTTGCCCTCAACCAGACGACCTGGGCCGACGGGCCCGCCTGTGGGGCTGGGTGCGGCGAGATTCGCATGGGATCGGCCTTTCGGTTCGTCGTGCATGCCCGGTTCATGCAATCCACGTGCCGCGCCGCAGAATGGAAGCAGTCGCTTGAAATCGCTGGGGTTTTCCGCTTTGGAGTGATGGCTCAGAATCAGATTGGGGGATTTGCCCCACCCAAAGTGGGTCAAATCCCCCACTTTCAGCGGCCGAATGGACCCGCCGGGCGCCAGTTCACCCAGAACGCCCTGCGTGGCAGGCCGGGCGGCACGGATTACAGGGCGTCACGGAAATTGCATGGAGCACCCATTGAGTCAGCAACCCAAGCCCGCCACCCGCATGCCGTCGTCCGCGCACAGCGCCAACCTGGATCGCTTCAACCTGAGCCGCTGGTTCGCCGTAGTGGCATTGGTCGCGATCACCGTCATCGCGGTGGCGGTCGGTGCGTTACTCGACCGGTTCATCACCCAGCGCCTGCTGTGGCAAGAGGCCGTGCTGACCAAGGAGTTCGTGCAAAGCCTGGTGCAGGTCGAAAAACCGCTGCAGGCCTACTTTGCCAATCCATCCCAGGGCCTGGACGCCGAGTCCGAAGCCGCTTTCGCCCAGATTGCCGGCCTCCCGGACATGTTGCGCGCCAATGTCTACGACCGGAGCCGGCGCATCATCTGGTCGAGTGAGCCGTCGCTTATCGGCCGCAGCTTCGGCCCGAATGTCGAACTCGACAGCGCACTCGCCGGCCTTGTGGTCACCAAATCCGCAGATCGGAGCCACTCCAAACCCAGCAAGGACGAACACCAGGATCTGAAGCATCCACAGCCGATTTTTGTTGAGATTTATGTCCCGGTGCTGGACTTTCGTGGCGAACGCGTGCAGGCCGTGATCGAGTTCTACAAGGACCCCAGGGCGCTGCTGACCGCATTGACCCACCTGCGGCTCTACATCGTCTTGGGAGCCGCTCTCAGTGGTGTGCTGCTGTTCGGCGCATTGTTCGGGCTGGTGCGGCGCGCCGACCTCACCATCCGCAGCCAGCAGCGCCGCTTGATCGACAACGAAACCCTGGCCGTCATCGGCGAGATGAGCGCCGCGGTGGCCCATGGCATCCGCAATCCGCTGGCGGCCATCCGCAGCTCGGCCGAGCTGATCCAGGGCGGCAACCTGGCGCAGGCGCACGACGCCGCCGCGGACATCGTCGCCCAGTCGGACCGGCTCGAAGCCTGGGTGCGCGAGCTGCTGGCCTATACCCGTCCGCTCGACGAGGCGACCGCGCCGGTGCCGCTGCAACCGCTGGTGGCCCGCTGCCTGGAGGAATTTCAGCGTGAGATGCAACGCCGCAACATCCGTGTCCACACCGCGTTCGCGGCCGACTTGCCGGCGGTTCGCGGCGACGCGCTGCTGCTGGGCCAGGTGTTGAGCAGCCTGGTGGCCAACGCGATCGAGGCCCTCGACCGCGAGGGCCAGATCACCGTGCAGGGCGAATGGGACCGCGGCCAATCAGAGGTGACCCTGAGCGTGCACGACAGTGGCCCCGGCTTGACCGGCGCGCAACTCAAGCGCGCCGGAAAGCCGTTTCACACCACCAAGCCGCGCGGCCTGGGCGTTGGGCTGGCGCTGGCGCGGCGCGTGATCGAGCGTTTTGGTGGCCGCCTGGAAATCGACAGTGGCCCGGGCCGCGGAACCACCGTGCGGCTGCACATGGCCAAGGCCTGAACCCACAAGGAATAGACATGTCGCATGCCGTCCTGGTCATTGAAGACGAAGCCGTCCTGGCCAAGAACATCCTGATCTACCTCGAGCGCTACGACTTCGAGGTGAGCGTGGCGCAACGTGCCGAGGAGGGTCTGGCCTTGCTCGACAGCGTGCGCCCGGACGCCGTGGTCCTGGACTTCAACCTGCCCGGCATCAATGGCCTGGAGGCGCTGGCGCGCATCCGTGCCTTCGATCCCGGCATCCATGTTCTGATGCTGACCGGCCACGGCAATGTGGAAATCGCCGTCGACGCCATGAAGGCCGGTGCCTTTGACTTCCTCACCAAGCCGGTGGCGCTGAGCAAACTGCGCCTGCTGCTGGAGAAGGCGATCGGCCAGACGCGGCGCGACAGTGCGCTGGACTACTACCAAAAGCGCGACGCGCAAAGCGCGACCGACGACGGGCTGCTGGGCGAATCGGCCGCCATGCTCGCGTTGAAGCAGACGATCGCGCAGTTGGTGCAAGCCGAGACCCGGATGCGCGACGCCGACGGGCCCGCCGTGCTGGTGCTCGGTGAAACCGGCACGGGCAAAGAGGTGGTGGCCCGCGCCCTGCACTTTGGCGGGCCGCGCCGCGCCAGGCCGTTTGTCGAGTTGAACTGTGCCGCCCTGCCGGCCCAGTTGCTCGAGTCGGAGCTGTTCGGTCACGAGCGTGGCGCCTTTACCGATGCACGCGAGCGCAAGCTCGGGCTGGTGGAAACCGCCGAAGGCGGGACCTTGTTCCTCGACGAGATCGGCGACATGGACATCGCCCTGCAATCCAAGCTGCTCAAGCTGCTGGAAGAGAAGACCGTGCGCAGGCTCGGCAGCTTGCGCGAAACGCGGGTCGACGTGCGCATCGTCGCGGCCACACACCGCGCACTGGAGACGCTGGTGCGCCAGGGCCGCTTTCGCGCCGACCTGTACTTTCGACTCGGCGTCGTGCAGGTGCACCTGCCGCCGCTGCGCGACCGCGGCGATGACATCCTGTTGCTGGCTAGGCACTTCTTGAAGCACCATGCCGCGCGCTATGGCAAGCCGACCCCGGTACTGGCCAGCGCGGCCGAAGCGGTGCTGCTCAAGCACCCCTGGCCGGGCAACGTGCGCGAGCTGCGCAACGTGATCGAGCAGGCCGTGTTGCTGAACACCGGCCAGGAAATTGCCGCACCGCAGTTGGCGTTGTCGCAACTGGGCGCGGCCCTGCCCTCAACCAGGGGCGACGTCGCCGCGGCATCGACCGGGGACCCGGTTCCCGCCGAACGCACGCTGGCCGAGATGGAACGTCTGGCGCTCATTCAGGCGCTGCGGCAAAACGAAGGCAACGTCACCCGCGCGGCCCGGGAACTCGGCATTTCACGCGACACCTTGCGCTACCGCATCGAAAAGCACGGCCTGGACACGCCCGCGCGACCGGCAATCCGCGACACCCATTGATGCCGGACCGGTTTTGGGCTGTGTCGGGCTGTTCTGATCACGATAGAACGTGAGTGATCTCGAGAGTCTGCCGCTTCGGATTTGAACTGCGTTTTCGCGCAGGCAAATCGTTCGCTGGCTCGAATGTCGATGACCACGTAGTCGAGGAGTTAGCCCAGTCGACCGCCAATGCGCTGCCGAACCGTCCAGGGCCAACAAGTATCAGGACATTCGCTGCGCCTCCGGCGATTCCCTCAGCAACAGTCTCCTACAGGCAGACATCGAGTCAACGACCGAAAAAACCGTCAACTGTTCTTTCGACGCCTGTTCAGTAAGTTCATCCACCGTTTCATCCGCGATAACGTAGTCCTGTTCCGCATAGATCGGCAGCCCTGGCGGGGGCACCCAGGCCGTCAACTCGATGGCTGGAGGGACTGCGAAGCCAAAGGCATCACGAGCGCGCGCCAGCCGCCAAAGGGCGGCAAATGCCGGCTGCACACGACTACCGGACCGCGACTTCGGATTGATAGCCGCATAGCAAGTGACGTACTGAGCTCCCACAAAGTCAATCTCCCCGGCGCTCACTCGTCCCACAAGGCTGAGGGGCCTACGGAAGCCGGAAGCGAGGCCTGGACGCGACTTTGAAACTTCGGCCCTTACAGACTCGAGGAAACGACTCTCGTCGCTGCTTCTGGGCGCGGACGTCTCATTTCCGCGGGCCGAACTGACAGCTTCGCGGCCAGTCAAAAAGGACAACGAAACAGCAGCGCGTACCACGTCTTCATCGTCGAGGCCATCAACCACAAGCCAGTCGCCAAGCGCGAGCCCGCGCAGCGGCGGAGACCAAAGATCAGCCGGAGAACCGCGGGAACACCACTCCTGGAAATCGGCAGTAACCACCCCACCAAAGGTAACGCACGCATGCCCGACATCGTTTGGAAGTCCAGACAGATGCTTCGACAAGACAGGCTTTGCCCAAGGTACTGAAGCATCTGAAACGCCGACCAGCGCGATGCACAAGCGTTCCTCCATCTGACCGACAGGCAAGTAAACGGGGCGCACCCGCATCGACGTCGTTTCACCGGGTGCGGAAGGCACAAGGTTCGTGGTCATTGCAGAGTCCTCGATTCGTTGTGCGCTTCGTACAGATCCGGCAGCCCGAGCGCATGCAGCACCGTACCACTCAGGCGCGCAGCTCGCTGGAGGAGATAGGGTTCAACTTGCACTCGCAGAGCGTCACTGACTCCTAGAGTCGCGTAGGGAACCCGGCCCACACGGGAGATAACCTCTGTACATGCTCGAATCAGCGGCTCGCGCCGCTGCAACCGCTGATTGAATGACATCTGGGCGATCTGATTGAGAAAGAAATTTCGAAACGAGGGCGTCACCTCGGT
>JAYSVE010000078.1:0-2356 GCA_043718725.1 Methylibium sp. | reverse complement strand
GTCAGCGACGCGACCGAGTTGCGGGGAGTGCCTTCGAGCAGTTTCGACCTCATCGTTTTCAGCTTCAACGGCATTGACGGCGTGTCGCACGACGACCGGCTCAAGGTGTTTCGCGAGATTCACCGGGTTGGCCGCCAGGACGCCCTGTTCTGTTTTTCCTCGCACAACATCCTGAGCGTGCGCCGGCTCAACCCGCTGCGCGACCACATCAGCCGCAACCCGTTGCGCACGGCGCACAACCTGGCCGGCTGGTTGAGCTGGACGCTGCGGCATCGTCCGAAGCAAAGCGCGGAAGCCCTGCGCGCCGCGCCCTATGCCGTGATCAACGACGGGGCGCACGGCAACGGCTTGTACCAGTACTACGTCAGCCCGCGCGAGCAGATGGCGCAGTTGCAACCCTGGTGCTCGCAAGTGCGCGTGTTCGCCCTGGCCGACGGGCAAGAAATCATCGATACCGCCGAGGCCGAACGCAGCACCGAAAGCTGGCTCTACTACCTGGCGCGCTTGAAGGCGTAGACGGCTTGATCGTGAGGCCGCGATGGCGCTCAGGCCACGCACCCTCAACCGTCCAGAAAGTCGCCCCGAAAGAAGCACCACGCCGTGCCGTCGTAAAGGTAGAAATGGCCGTCGGCGCAGGACTCCTTGCCGGGAAAGCAGTCCCGGTACGCCTTGGGCACCAGGCGCGCCAACTGCGCGTCCGAAAGCGCTTCGAACTGCTCTGGCGTGATGGCCTGGCCGACCTTGAGCCTGGCGGGTGCGTCGTTCATGGCGGTCCTGTGAAGTGAGGCGCGGGGCGGTCACGCGATCTCGACCCGCAGCGGATCTTACGGATACAACCACTCGTTGTGCGAGCGGGCGATGTCGCGTTCGTGGAACGCGCGCCGCATGGTCTGGGCGTCGCCGATGTGATAGTGCTCGCCCCTCTCGACCGACTCGCGTACCACGCGTGCGATGCGCGGCGCGCGTTGCGCCTCATAGCGGCGCAATTGTTCGGCCAGCGGCACCGGCAAGGCCAGCGCACGCGCCAGCACCGCGGCGTCCTCGATCGCCATCGCCGCAGCTTGGGCCATGTAGGGCAGGGTGGCATGCGCCGCGTCGCCCAGCATCGTGGCGCGCGCGCCGCTCCAGCGCAGGCTGGGCGGGCGGTGGCAGAGGGCCCAGCGCAAGCACTGGTCGCGGTCGACCCGCTCGATCTCCGTGCGCACCCTGGGGTGCCAGCCGGCGTAGTCCTGGTCCAGGTCGGCCCAGGGGCGGCGCGTGGTCCACGACTCTGCTTCGGCCGGGCGCTTGACGCAACCGACGAAGTTGAGCAACTCGCCGCCGCGCAGGTCGTACATCACCGCAGGGTGGTTCGGCCCGCACCAGATCGTCGAGACGATGTCGGTGCGCAGCGCCGGCGCAATGCGCGCGGTGGGCACGGTGCAGCGCCAGGCCACCTGGCCGGTGAAGACCGGTCGGTCGTCGCCCAGGATGGCGCGCCGCACCACCGACTTGATGCCGTCGGCGCCGATCACCAGTTCGGCCCGCACCGTTGGCCGGGCGTCGAAGTGGAGCAGCGCGCCGTCGCCAACTTCCAGCAGCGCCGTGGCGCGCGCACCCGGCGTGATCGAACGATGATGGGCATTGCCGAGGCCATCGGCATGACCTTGCCCGGCGCCTCGGCCATTCCCGCGCCAGACGCCAACCACCCGCGCATGAGCGCCAAATGCGGCCGGCGCACCGTCGACATGGTCTGGCAAGAACTGACCCCCGCGGCGCTGCTCACCCGTGCCAGCTTCAAGAACGGTATTGCGGTGGCGACGGCGATGGGCTGATCGACCAACGTCATCATCCAACTCGTGGCCCTGTCGCGCCGCGCCGGTTGCGCGGTGGGCCTGGACGACTTCGACGCCGCCAGCCGCAAGGTGCCGGTGCCGGCCAACATCCGCCCCAGTGGCGCCACCTGCCTGATGGAAAGCTTCTTTTACGCCGGTGGCCTGCCCGGGCTGATGAAGCGCATCGAAAGCCAACTGCAACTCGGCGCGATGACGGTCAACGGCCGCAGCCTGGGCGCCAACATCGCGCAGGCCGAGGTCTATAGCGACGACGTGATCCGTCCGCTGGATCGGCCGATCTATGCCGAAGGCGCGCTGGCCGTGCTGCGCGGCAACCTGGCGCCCGACGGCGTGGTGATCAAGCCGACTTTCTCGAAACCAGCTTCGGCGCACCGGTCGGCGAGCCCGACATCTATTGAGGCCCCTCCCGGTCCCACGGTCGGGCGGCGGGGCGAGAATCAGCGGCTCGGAACCGTGCGCATTTTCAGGGAGGCCGATGGACACCGGACTGCTGAACTTCCTTCTGACCGCGGGCTTGTTCC
>JAYSVE010000770.1:0-7394 GCA_043718725.1 Methylibium sp. | reverse complement strand
GCACGCCCTGCGCGCGCTCGGCGTTCCGGTCTACAACGAGGCGCGCGCGATCGAGCGCAGCGTCGACAAGTCCATGACCAGCCTGCTGCTGCACGCCGCCGGTATCCCCACGCCGCCCACCTGGGCGACCGAATCGACGGCCCAGGCCCAACAGATTGCGATGCGTGAAGGCGCGGCCGGCCACGCGCTGGTGCTCAAGCCGCTGTTCGGATCGCAAGGGCGCGGCTTGCGCCTGGTCGGCCAGGTCGGCGGTGTCCACCACGCCGTGCCCGAGCTGGGCGGGGAATACGGGTCACTGGCTTATCTGCAACGCTTCATCGCCCCGCTGACCGACCCCGGCTTCGACTGGCGCGTGCTCGTGGTGGGCGGCCGCGCGCTCACGGCCATGCGCCGGGTCAGCACGCACTGGGTCCACAACGTCGCCCAGGGCGCGGCCTGCGAACCCGCGCGGTTGACGCCCGAGCTGGCGCAAATTGCCGAGCGCGCCGCGCAGGCGCTGGGCCTGGACTGCGCCGGGGTCGACCTGATGCCTGCGGCGGGCACGCCGGCGATCCAGGTCATCGAAGTCAACGGCGTCGCCGCCTGGCGCGGCTTGCAGCGCGTGACCGGTTTCAACATCGCGCAGGCCATCGTCAGCGACTTGCTGGACCGGAAGATGGCGCTCGCGCGCGGCGCCGCAGCGCAACGTGCATGACGCCATTGCCGGACCGCGCGCACCGGGCCTTTCTGCGCGCCTGCGCGCTGGACGTGCGGGTGCGCAAGCCCGGCAATGTAAGCCTGGCGTCGCCCGGCCACGGCATGGATGCGGCGCTGTTCCTGGCCAGCGCCAGGGCGGCGGCCGGACCGCTGTGTGCGCCCGGCGCGCGCGTCGGCCAACGCGTCGAGGCGGCCCAGCGCGCGAGCTGGCAAGCGGCGGGCTGCAACACCAACCTTGGCATTCTGTTGTTGTGCGCGCCGGTCGCGTTGGCACGCGAGCGCCGTCCCGAAGCGGGCACCGCCGGTGCATTGCAGGCCGCCATCAACGAGGTGCTGGCCGCCCTGGACATCGACGACGCCCAGGCCGCCTACCGCGCCATTGCAGGCGCCAACCCGGGCGGCCTGGGCGACGCCGCCGAGCAGGACGTGCACCAGGCCCCCAGCGTCGACCTGCGCGCGGCGATGGCCCTGGCCGCCGACCGCGACAGCATCGCCCTGCAATACCGCGACGGCTACGCCCAGGTGTTCGAGATCGGCCTGGCCGCGCTGGGTGCGGGCTTCGCGACTGGCCTGGTCGACCCGCCGGACGCGCCGCCCCAGGCGGCGACGGTGGCCGCGGTGCAGCGCGCCTACCTGGCATTGCTGAGTGTCCTGCCCGATTCGCACATCGCACGCAAGCACGGACCGGCCATCGCCGATGCCGTCTTGCGCCAGGCCAGGCCGTGGCATGCGCTGTCCGACGCCGGCGCCGACCTGGACGCCGACCCGGCCTTCGCGGCCTGGGACATGGCACTCAAGGCCGACGGCCTCAACCCCGGCACCACGGCCGATCTGACGGTGGCCAGCATGATGATCGCCGGGCTGCTGGAGGCGCCCACGCCGCTGTCCCAGAGTGTTCCAAAAAGGGATCGGTCTTAGGGGTAACGGAGGGGGTTCAAAGCCCGCGCCGATCGTGTACCGTGCCGGACGCGCTGGCCCATGCGCCAGTGTTGTGATGACCCCAGAACCCCAGACAGGAGTAGAAAACATGGCAAAGATTGATCGCATGATGGTCGGAGAGTCGCTTGTTGGTGACGGCAACGAAATTGCCCACATCGACCTGCTCATCGGGCCGCGCGGCAGCGCCGCCGAGACAGCGTTCGCCAACGCACTCGTCAACAACAAGGATGGCTTCACCTCGCTGCTCGCAGTGGTGGCCCCCAACCTGCTGACCAAACCCGCCACTGTGATGTTCAACAAGGTCACCATCAAGGGTGCCAAGCAAGCGGTGCAGATGTTCGGCCCGGCCCAACGCGCCGTCGGCATGGCGGTCGCCGATTGCGTCGAGGACGGCACGATTCCGGTGGGCGAAGCCGACAACCTGTTCATCTGCGTCGGTGTGTTCATTCACTGGCAGGCCGAAGACGACAAGAAGATCCAGGACTTCAACTACCGTGCCACCAAAGAGGCGATCAAGCGTGCCGTCAGCGGCTCGCCCACGGCCGCCGAAGTGGTTGCCAAGAAGGGTTCGTCGCCGCACCCGTTCGCGCCGAACTGAAGCGGTTCAGCGCCCATCAGAAAAGGCCGACCGGGCGACCGGTCGGCCTTTTTTTGCGTGGGCTGCGCTATTTCCCTCCAGGCACCATGCCCGCGCCGATCAACTGCAGCACCGTGGCGCCGCTGCGAGGCTGCGCGGGCGTGGCGGCGGTCTGCGCCGTGCGCTCGATCAACACGCCCACCGCCTGGACATCGTCAAACTTCTTCGGCTTGACGACCTTGACGCGCACCCAGCGGGCGCCGAATTCGGTCAGCAAGATGTCGGCGACTTTCTCGGCAAACGCCTCCAGCAATTGCAGTCGGTGCTCGCGCAGCAGGCGGCGCAGGCGCTCGGCGACGACGCCATAGTCGATGGTGTCGCCAATGTGGTCGGTGCTGCACGCCTGTGCGCGTGGCACACCGGCGTGCAGGTCGATCACGATGGGTTGGGTGTCGTGCAGTTCGCTGGCGTGGATGCCGATCACCGTTTCGCCGACAAAGCCCTCGATGAAGATCACGTCCATGGCCTGCTGGCCCTCGGCGGCCACGGGCGGCAGCATGGCGAAGGGCAAGTCGGTTCGGGTCAAGGTCAAGGTGGTCTCCGGTGGCGGCGCGAGGCGCTGAGGGTATACGGTATTTCACCCGCCGGGGGCGGCACGCACAACCCGCACAATCACGGGCGTGCAAACCCTTTCGAATGGCCTGTGGCCCCGTGCCCTCCCGTGAACCCTGTCCTTGATGTCTGACACCGCCGAAGCCCCAAAAAACCCAGCCGCTCCCGCGCCCGAAGTCCCCGCGAGCCAGCGTTCGCGGTTTGCCTGGTGCGTCACTGGCTCGGGCCACTTTCTGGACGAGGCCATGGCCATCGCCGCGCGCTTGCCCGATTGCGACCTGTTCCTCTCGGCCGCCGGCGAGGAGGTGTTGGCGATCTACAAGTTGGGCCTCAAGGAGCTGAAGCCGCGCTTTCGGGTTTTTCGCGACAAGACCGAAAGCGGCGTGCCGGTGGGCATGCTGTACGAGAAGCTCTACCACACCGTGGTGGTCGCGCCGGCCACCAGCAACACGGTGGCCAAGTGCGCATTCGGGATCAGCGACTCGCTGCCGACCAACATGTTCGCGCAGGCCGGCAAGCTGGGCATTCCGGGCATCGTGTTCGCGTGCGACACCGAGCCGGTGGTCGTGACCCGATCGCCGCACGACTGGGTCACGCTGCGGCCGCGCCGGATCGAGTTCGACAACGTCGAGCGCCTGCGCGCCATCGACTTCTGCCAGGTGGTGTGCTCGGCGCAGGAACTCGAAGCCGCGCTGGCTGCGCGCCTGGCGCAACTCTCGCTCGCATGGAACACATCGTCTTCCTGACCGGGCGGCTGGCGCAGGCCAGCCTACAGCGGGTGCTGGCCGGCATTGAAGACGCGCCGTTCAGCTTCGAGGTGCGCGAGATCGGCTTGCAGGTGGCGGCATTGATGACGGCCGACATGGTCCGCCGCCGCGTCAGCGCCCCGGTGCTCAGTGACGCCGGCGGCGACAACGCGCCGCGCCGCGCCGACCGCATCATCGTGCCGGGCCGTTGCCGCGGCGACCTCGACGGGCTGACGCAGCATTTCGGCATCCCGGTCGTGCGCGGGCCCGAGGAGCTGAAGGACCTGCCGCGCTACTTCCAGCGCGCCGCCCGGCCAGTGGACCTGAGCGACTACGAGGTCGCCATCTTTGCCGAAATCGTCGATGCGCCGCGTTTGACCGTGCAGGCCATCGTCGAGCGCGCAGCGCTGCTGGCCGCCGCCGGCGCCAACGTGATCGACATCGGTTGCCTGCCTGAGACGCCCTTCGATCATCTCGAAGACAGCGTGCGCGCGTGCAAGGAACTCGGCCTGGCCGTCAGCGTCGACTCTGTCGATCCCAACGAGTTGCTGCGCGGCGGGCGCGCCGGCGCCGACTACCTGCTGAGCCTGACGCTGGACACGCTGTGGGTCGCCGATGAAGTGGCGGCGACGCCCATCCTGATCCCGCGCGAGCCGGCCGACGAGGCCTCGCTGGACGCCGCCATCGAGGCGCTGCGGCAACGCGGCCGCGCCTTCCTGGCCGACGCCATCCTCGACCCGATTCCGTTCGGCCTGGCCCGCTCGATCACGCGCTACCAGCGCCTGCGCGATCGTTATCCCACCGTGGCCATCATGATGGGCGTGGGCAACGTCACCGAACTCACCGAGGCCGACACCAGCGGCATCAACGCGGTGCTGTTCGGCATTGCCGCGGAGTTGCGGGTGGCGGCGGTGCTGACCACGCAGGTCAGCCCGCACGCGCGCCGCGCTGTGCGCGAGGCCGACGTGGCGCGGCGCGTGATGCACGCGGCGGCGCGCCACAACATGCTGCCCAAGGGACTCAGCGACGCGCTGATGACGGTGCACGCCAGGCACCCGTTCCCGGACACGCCGGCCGAGATCGAGGCCACCGCCGCGCAGGTGCGCGACCCCAACTTTCGGGTCCAGGTTTCGGCCGCCGGCGTGCATGTGTACAACCGCGACGGCCACCGCCTGGGCCAGGGTGCCTTCGAGCTGTGGCCGCGGCTCGGGCTCGAGAACGACGCCGCGCATGCCTTCTACATGGGCGTGGAACTGGCCCATGCCGAAATCGCACTGCGCCTGGGCAAGCGCTATGTGCAGGACCAGCCGCTGGACTGGGGTGTGGCCGCACCCTCGGCCGAACAAGACCTCAATACCTGGTGCGCCCCGGGCAGCACGCTGAGAAAACCATGAACGACGTGATTTATGAATGCGTGGTCACCAGCGTCTCGCCCAAGGGCTTGCCGCATGTGGCGCCGATGGGGGTGCGATTCGAGCCGGGGGTGGTGGTCCTGATGCCCTTTGTGCCGTCGATGACGCTGGGCAACATCCTGGCCACGCGCCACGCGGTGCTCAACGTGGTGCTCGACACGCGCGTGTTCGCGGGCTGCGTGACCGGCCGCAAGGACTGGCCCACCTTGCCCGCCGAGACGGTCAACGGCGTGCGCCTGGGTTGTGCGCTGAGCCATGTCGAGTTGCGGCTTGCGTCCATGAACGACGACGATGCGCAGCGCCCGGTATTGCGCATGGCGCGGGTCTTTGAAGCGACCCACGCGCCGTTCATCGGCTTTAACCGCGCGCAGGCGGCGGTGATCGAAGCGGCGGTGCTGGTCAGCCGCCTTCACATGCTCAAGCCGGAGAAGGTCGACGCCGAGATGGCCTACCTGCAAATCGCCATCGGCAAGACCGCCGGCCCCGAGGAACACGAAGCCTGGGGCTGGCTGCAAGACGCGGTGGCCGCGCACCGCGCCGCGCGGAAGGGCACGCCATGACGACGCCGCCTGCGATGCGCCTGCTGGTCAGTGTGCGCAGTGTCGACGAGGCGCTGCTGGCGGCCGCGGGCGGCGCCGATTTCATCGACCTGAAGGAGCCGTCGGACGGCGCGCTGGGAGGGCTTTCGGTGGCGACGATCCGCGCCATCGTCGGCGCATTGCGCGAGCGCCGCATCGTCTTGCCGGTGAGTGCGACCATCGGCGACCTGGACGCGGCCGAACTGGCCTTGATCCGTGCGCGGGTCGCCGCCGTCGGTGCCTGCGGCGTGGACTATGTGAAGGTCGGCATCACTCGAAGCGAGGGCGCCGCGGCCTTGCTACTGGCGCTGGCGGCCGGAGCGCACCGCGTCGTGCCGGTGTTCATTGCCGACCAGGGGCTGGACGCCGCGTTGGTCGGGCGCGCCAGTGGCTTGGGCTTTGCCGGCGTGATGCTGGACACCGCCGACAAGCTTGCCGGCAGTCTGTTCGACGCGGTGCCGCTGCCGCAGTTGCACGGCTTTGTGGCCCAGGTTCGCGCGGCCGGCGCGCTGGTCGGCCTGGCCGGTGCCTTGCGGCTGCACCATGTGCCGCTACTCGAAACGCTGGCACCCGACTTCGCCGGCTTTCGCACCGCCGTCTGCGGCGCCGATCGGCGCACCGCGCTGGACCCGCAGCGCCTGCGCGCGCTGGTCGCGCGCGTGCGCGGCGCGCCCGAGCGCTGTCCGGACCGATAGCCCGCGCGCCTTGGGGCGGCCCAGTCTCAGGCCGCGAGGCTCGCCGGCCGGGCGTTGCGGGACGGCTTCTTCGGCTTGCGACCGCGCAGATCTTTCGGCAGCCACGACTCCAGGTGCGCCGCAATCCGGGCGGCCGGACCGCCATCCCAATAGTCGGGGACCGTGCGCCGTGTGGCCGGGACCGCGAGCATGTCGGCGAGGAGCTTTTCGAGCTTGTCGTCACCCTGCGCCACATTCAACTGCATCGGCTCGGTGACTTTCATCGGCACCACGATGCCCCGGCCCAGAACCAGGCTTTGCAAACCCAGGGAAACCGCCTCGTCGAGAAACCCGCCGGTGGCGCCGGCGATCAGGCAGCGTGCGCGCCGCAACAGGTCGATGCAATCGAGGTAGCCCAACGACGGCACCAGATGAATGCGTGACGCTTCGAGGTGCGAGTCCTGCCCCGAGGCCTTGAGTTCTGCCAGCGTGTGCCGATTGACCGGCCACAACACCGGCAATTCCTTGCCGACCAGCGCGAGCTTGGCCACCAGTTCCTGCGCGTCGTCGTGGCCACCGGAGTGTGGCTGAAGCTGCGCGGTGGCCACTGCGTACCCATGGGGGTGCTTCAGCGCCGCGCCCGAAACGTTGGCGCGCCTCAATATTTCATCGGGCTGAACCGTGTGGTCCGCGGCAAAACGGACGACGTTGTCGGACAGGTCGCCGACACACAAGACCCGATCGGTCGGAATGCCGACCCGATAGAGCGTGTAGTAGGTCGCCAGATCGCTGATGTAGGAAATGTCGGCGAACCGCTCAAGCAGCACCGCGTTCATTTCCTCGCCGGGCAAAGCCCAGGCGCGGCGCCGGCCTGCGTCGTTGCGCAAGATCGGAATGCCGCATTTGTGCGCCAACAAGCTGCACGTGAGCAGCAGGTCGCTGGCCCCCATGGCCAGCACCGCCACGGGTGCATGCTGCTTGATGACCGCATCAAAACGAGTCAACGCGATGGCCGCGCCGGCGGCACCACTGTGTTCATCGACTTCGAGATGAACGTCCACGGACGATCCCGGCATCACGCCCGCCAGCCCGTCGCCGAGGTCGATGTCCTCGGCGTGGCCGATGTGCACGGTCATGATCGCCGGCAAGCTCGGGTGGCC
>JAYSVE010000769.1:0-3150 GCA_043718725.1 Methylibium sp. | reverse complement strand
GGCGCGGCGCGGTGCCCACGCTGACGCTGGCCGAGAACACGCTGCTGACACGCACCGACGCGGTCGGGCGCGGCGGCTGGATCCGGGTTGACCCGGTGCGCCGGCTGGCCGAGCAACTCATCGATCGCTTCAAGGTCAAGGCCGGTGGGACGGGTGCGGCGGCCAAGTCGCTGTCGGGCGGCAATTTGCAAAAGTACCTCGTCGGGCGCGAGATCGACGCGGCGCCGAAGGTGTTGATCGTCGCCCAACCCACCTGGGGCGTGGACGTGGGCGCGGCGGCGCTGATTCGCGCCGAGCTGCTGAAGCTGCGCGACGCCGGCTGCGCGCTGCTGGTGGTGAGCGAAGAGCTGGACGAGTTGTTCGAGCTGTGCGACCGGCTGGTGGTCATCGCCCAGGGGCGCGTCAGCCCCGCGGTGGCGACGGCGCAGACGACGGCCGCGCAGATCGGGGTGTGGATGTCGGGGCTGTGGGAGCCGCCGGAAACCGCGACGGCAGGCGCAGGCAGGTCCGATGTTTAAGCTCGAAGCCCGGCCGCAGCCGTCGGCGCTGATGGCATCGGCCTCGCCGCTGCTGGCGCTGGCCATCACGGTGCTGATCGGCATGGCGTTGTTCCTGCTGCTGGGCAAGGACCCGGTCCAGGGCCTGGGGGTGTTCTTCTACGAGCCGGTCAAGAGCCTGTACGCCTTGTCCGAGTTGTCGATCAAGGCCACGCCGCTGATCCTGATCGCCCTCGGCCTGGCGCTGTGCTACCGCGCCAACGTCTGGAACATCGGCGCCGAAGGGCAGTTCGTCATCGGCGCGCTGGCCGCCGGCTGGGTCGCGATGCAGGCCGGGCCGCTCAGCGGCCGCGCCATTGTCGCGGCCATCCTGCTGGCCGGTGTGCTGGGCGGCATGCTGTGGGCGGCGATCGTCGCGCTGCTGCGAGACCGCTTCAATGCCAGCGAAATCCTCGTCAGCCTGATGCTGGTCTACGTGGCCGAACTGGTCTTGAGCTACCTGGTCTACGGCCCCTGGAAAGACCCGCAGGGCTACAACTTTCCGCAGTCGATCTCGTTCCTGGCCGCGACCCGCGTGCCGCGCCTGGTCGACGGGCTGCGGGCCAACATCGGCGTGCTCATCGCCGCGGGCCTGGTGCTGGCGGGTTGGGTGTTTTTGTTCCGCACCTACCGCGGCTTCCAGTTGCAGGTCGGCGGCCTGGCGCCGCTGGCGGCGCGCTATGCCGGGTTCTCGTCGCGCGCGGCGCTGTGGTCGGCGCTGGGGGTTTCGGGCGCCATGGCCGGGCTGGCCGGCGCGCTGGAGGTGGCGGGGCCGCTGGGCCAGCTCACGCCGCATGTGCCGGCGGGCTACGGCTTTGCCGCGATCATCGTGGCCTTCGTCGGCCGGCTGCACCCGGTGGGCATCATCTTCTCGGGGCTGCTGATGAGCATGTTCTACATCGGCGGCGAACTGGCGCAGTCGCGCCTGGGGCTGCCCAAGTCGCTGACCGGTGTATTCCAGGGCTTGCTGTTGTTTGCGCTGCTGGCCTGCGACACCTTGATCCACTACCGCATTCGGCGCAGCCGACGCGCCGCGGGCAGCGCCGATACTGTGGCGTAGCATGCCGCACCCCGACGCCTTGGGTACCGCGCGTGACCACCGGCACGGGGCCCGTTGCAACCCATCACTCGCACCGAAATGCACGCTCCTTCCAGCATGAACATCACCGGCAACACGCGCGTCTACCTCATCGTCGGCGACCCGGTGGCGCAGGTTCGCGCGCCCGAGGTCTACAACCACCTGTTCCGCCAGCATGGGGTCGACGCGGTCGTGGTGCCGGCAAAGGTCGGCGCCGACGACCTGACCGGCTTTGTGCGGCATGCGCTGCGCAGCGGCAGCTTCGGCGGCCTGTGGGTGACGATTCCGCACAAGGCCGCGATGCTGGCGCTGGTGGACCATTGCGAGCCGCTGGCGCGGATGGCCGGCGCGGTCAACGCGGTGCGCCGCAACGCCGACGGGTCGCTCGAAGGCGCGCTGTTCGACGGGGTCGGTTTCGTCAAGGGGCTGGACCACCTCGGCATCGAGCTGGCCGGCCGACGGGTGCTGGTCGTCGGCCTGGGCGGCGGCGGTCATGCGGTCGCGGCGGCGCTGGCCCAGCGCGGCGTCGGCCACCTGGCGCTGTTCAACCGCACCGCCGGGCGCGCGGCCGAACTGGTGCTGCGCCTGCAGAGCCTGCCGGGCAGCTCGGTGTCCTTGGCCGACAGCAGCGACCCGGCCGGCTTCGACCTGGTGGTCAACTGCAGCTCGCAGGGGCTCAAGCCCGGCGACGCGCTGCCCTTTGACGTGGCTCGGCTGGCCAGCGGCGCGGTGGTCGTCGACATCATCATGTCGCGCCAGCCCACCGCATTGCTTCAGGCCTGCGCCGCGCGCGCCATCCAGGCCCATGCCGGCTTCGAGATGCTGGTGCAGCAGATCCCCGAATACCTGCGGTTCTTCGGCATGCCGGAGGTGGCGCAGGCGCTGCAGCAGGACCTGGCGCAGGTGCGCGCGCTGCTCCAGCCACGCTGATGCGACCGCGATGGACGCCCTGGCCCTGCTGATCGCCGCGACGCTCAATGCCGGCACGGTGCTGGCCATTGCCGGCCTGGGCCTGCTGATCAACGAACGGGCCGGCATCGTCAACCTGGGCGCCGAGGGGTTGATGCTGGTGGCGGCGGTGGCCGGCTTTGCGACCGCGGTGCACACCGGCAACGACTGGGCCGGCTTTGCCGCCGGCGCGGCGGCGGGGGCGTTGCTGGCGGCCGTCTTCGGCTGGCTGGTCATCTGGCTCAACACCAACCAGTACGCCACCGGCTTGGCGCTGAGCCTGTTCGGCATCGGCTTCTCGGCCTTCGTGGGCATCGCCTACACCCAGCAGCGCCTGACCGAGCGGCCGCAGTTCAACGTGCCGCTGCTGGCCGACATCCCGCTGATCGGGCCGGCGTTGTTCAGGCAGCACCCGATGGTCTACCTGGCGATCGCGCTGACGCTCGCACTGAGCGCGTTCCTGTACCGCTCACGCGCCGGCCTGGTGCTGCGCGCGGTGGGCGAGTCGCCCGAATCGGCGCACGCGCTGGGCTATCCGGTGCGGCGCATTCGCCTGCTGGCGGTGCTGGCGGGCGGCGCCTTGTGCGG
>JAYSVE010000768.1:0-3153 GCA_043718725.1 Methylibium sp. | reverse complement strand
CCGCCGTGATCAGCACGAACATGCGACCGTTCACGCCACCGAGGAACAGGATGCCCATCGCGATCGTGGCGATCACCAGGAAGGCGCCCATGTCGGGTTCGGCCAGCAGCAGCAGGCCCACCACGGCAATCGAGATCACCATCGGGAACACGGCGCGAATGAAGTTCTCCTTCACGTCCATCTTGCGCACCATGTAACCCGCGGCGTACATCGCAATCCCCAGCTTGGCCAGCTCGGACGGCTGGAACCCGATCGGACCCACCGGCAGCCAGCGCCGCGCGCCGTTGACCTCGCGGCCGATGAACGGAATCAGCACCAGCACCAGCAAGACGAGCGCGGCCACGAACACCCAGGGCGAAAACCGCTCCCAGAACCGCACCGGCACCTGCACCACCACCACGGCGACGCTGAAAGAGACGCCAAGCCAGATGGCGTGGCGGGCGAGATAGTGCACCGATGAATAGCGCGCAAAGCGCGGGTTGTCGGGCAAGGCCACCGAGGCGCTGTAGACCATCACCAGCCCGAGCCCGACGAGGGCCAGCACGACCCAGACGAGCGCCTGGTCGAAGCCCAGCAGGCGCGCGGGCCGCCCGCTGCTGGCCGGGGTCCAGTCGCGCACCGGCACCTTGTCGGCGGCCGAGAGCTTGCGGCGCTGGGCGAGTGCCAGCCACCTGGCCCAGAGCGCCTGCGGGTCCGCACGCGGCAGGCGGATCATGGTCCGACCTCGCCATGTTCCGCGGCCAGCGCCTGGACCGCGTCGACGAAGACCTGGGCGCGGTGGGTGTAGTCGCGAAACATGTCCAGGCTGGCGCAGGCCGGGCTCAGCAACACGGCGTCGCCGGCCTTGGCCTGCGCGAAACACCAGCGCGTGGCGCCCGCCAGGTCGGCGTGGCGTTGCATGGCCACGCCCGAGCCGGCGAGCGCGGTTTCGATCGCCGCGGCGTCGCGTCCGAGCGTGGCGACGGCGCGGACAAAGCGGCGCACTGGCTCCAGCAGCGGCGCGAAATCCTGGCCCTTGCCGTCGCCGCCGAGGATGACGACGAGCCGCCCGGGCGCCTTGTCGGAACCCAGGCCGT
Source organism: Methylibium sp. (assembly GCA_043718725.1). GTDB lineage: Bacteria > Pseudomonadota > Gammaproteobacteria > Burkholderiales > Burkholderiaceae_C > LGRD01. Next base: position 2,077 of record JAYSVE010000768.1, on the reverse strand, counting down.
TGAGCGCCGCCACGGTGGCGCCGACATTGGTGCCTTTGCTGTCGTCGAACGCGTCGACACCGGACACGGTGGCGATGTGTTGCACCCGGTGCGGCTCGCCGTGGTAGTCGTGCAGGCCATGCAGCATGGGCGCCAGCGGGCAATCGATGGCGCTGGCCAGGGCCAGCGCCGCCAGCGCGTTGGCGGCGTTGTGGCGGCCGCGCACCCGCAGCGCATCGACCGGCATCAGGTGCTGGATGTGCAGTTCGGCCGGTTCTTCGACGCCACCGCGCCTGGCGCGCCGCAAGGTCGGGTCGGCCTCGAGCGCGCGCACCAGCCAGGCCATGCCGTTGCTCTCGACCACGCCGTAGTCGCCGGCACGCCGTGGCGCCGTCAAGCCAAAGCGCACGACGCTGCGACCGACGGGCAGGGACTTGCGTCCCTTGGCCGGCACCTGCTCGGGCACCAGGCGTTCCACCCGCGCGTCGTCCCGGTTGATCACCATCACCGCCTGCTTGCCGAAGACGCGCGCCTTGGCGGCGATGTAGTGGTCAAGGGAGCCGTGCCAGTCGACATGGTCTTCGGTGATGTTCAGAACCGCCGCGGCGCTGGGCTCGAACCCGGTGGCGTCGTGCAATTGAAAGCTCGACAGCTCCAGCACCCAGACCTCGGGCAGGTGCTCGAAGACCGGCGCTGACGGCGGCGCCGGCGTGAGCACGACCAACGGCGCGTCATCCTCGGCCACCGGGTCGGGCGCGGCGCCATCGATGTCGACGCCGTTGCCCTGGACATCGAGCCGCTGCGGGTCCGCAACGGGTTCGACGCCGGCCAATTCTGCGGAAAGTGGCAGGACGCCGGCGGCGCCGGGCTCCCGCGCTGCCGGCGGTTGCGCCACCGGCTCCAGGTCCAGCGCATCGGCCAGCGTCTGCAGCATCGTCGGGCCGATGTTGCCGGCCACCGCCACGCGCTTGCCGGCGCGCGCGATCAATTGCGCGGCCATGGCGGTGGTGGTGGTCTTGCCGTTGGTGCCGGTGATGGCGATGACCTTGGGCGCATAGCCCCGCAGGGCCTTGAGCTCGGCCAGCGCGCGGGCAAACAGCTCCAGTTCGTTCTGCACCGGCACGCCGGTCTGCGTGGCTTGCTCCAGCGGGCCGGCAATGCGCGCGTCGCCGGGCGCCAGGCCGGGGCTTCGCAGGATCAACCGCACGCCCGCCAATGCCGGCGCGTCGAGCGGGCCTTTGAACAAGCGCGCCGCCGGCACATGCAGGGCCAGTTCGGCGGCGTGCGGTGGCGCGTCGCGCGAGTCCCAGACCCGGACGTTGGCGCCGCAGCGCGCACACCAGCGCGCCATGGCCAGGCCCGATGCGCCCAGGCCGAGCACCAGCACCGTGATGGCGTTCAGGTGCTTCATCAGCGCAGCTTCAGGCTCGCCAACCCGACCAGGCACAGCAGCATCGTGACGATCCAGAAGCGCACCACGACCTGGGTCTCTTTCCAGCCCGACTTTTCGAAGTGGTGGTGCAGCGGCGCCATTTTCAGGATGCGCCGCCCGGTGCCGAACTTCTTGCGGGTGAACTTGAACCAGCCCACTTGCAGCATCACCGACAGCGCCTCGGCGACGAACACGCCGCCCATGATGCCCAGCAAAATCTCCTGGCGCGTGATGACCGCGATCGTGCCCAGCGCGCCGCCCAGCGACAACGCCCCCACGTCGCCCATGAAGACTTGGGCCGGGTGGGTGTTGAACCACAGGAACGCCAGGCCCGCGCCGGCCATCGCGGCGCAAAAGATCAACAGTTCGCCGGCGCCCGGAATGTAGGGAATGAGCAGGTATTTGCTGAACACCGAGTTGCCGGTGACGTAGGCGAACACGCCCAGCGCCGAGCCCACCATCACCACCGGCATGATGGCCAGGCCGTCCAGGCCGTCGGTGAGGTTGACCGCGTTGCTCGTTCCCACGATCACGAAGTAGGTCAGCGTGATGAAGCCGAACACGCCCAGCGGGTAGCTGATGGTCTTGAAGAACGGCACGATCAGGTCGGCCTTGGGCGGCAGGTCGTTCGAGAAACCGCTCTGCACCCAGCGCAAAAAAAGCTCC
>JAYSVE010000767.1:0-3158 GCA_043718725.1 Methylibium sp. | reverse complement strand
CAGATACGCCAGTCGCGCGACTCGTTGGCGTCGGCCAGCGTCGAGCGCTTGACCGCCGCGCGAAATCCCATCGCATACAACTTCGCCGCATTGGCCGACAGGGTCGCCTCGATGTCGCGCAAGCTCTCGCGCCACGTCAACTGCGCGAAGGCCATGGCACGGAACTGCTCGGCACACGACAAGGTGCGCACGCCCGAGTCGCCTGCGTGGCGCTGCACGATCCGCGCGAAGCTGGTCCATGGCACGAACTCCATGACTTGAGCAAACAAGGTCTTGCCGATATGCACGCGCGCTCCCAGTGGCAGTCAAGCCAGGGAAAGTACGCGGTTTCCGACCAACGAAGTTCAAATCGGCACCAAATGAAATCGACCTACGCCCCGCGCCAATGCTTGATCTCAGGCTCGGCGTGGATCATTTAACCGGACAGTAGTGTGTTCTTCTTGGCAATGCTGCCTCCGCTTGGGTACGGACAGGGCAAGCTCCACGCTGACGACATCGTGCAAGGATGTCGCTTCTCGTATGTACTTTCTGCTGTCGAAGGAATAGACGTGCCACCGGGCGCTACGCCACAGCGCCGAGTTCGCTATGTCGGGCATGCGGGAGATTTCGTGTTTCTCTTGGACCCCAACAAGAGCGTTCTTGCGATCGCGAAGTTCGAAAGTGGCAGGAGCCTGCTGCTGGGGCGCTTCCCTGCGAAGGTCGGCGACATGGTCAAGCCTCCGTCGCCAGCCGCGCCCGCATTGGCGGCGTCGAGTACCGCGACGCCGGGAGGCAGCGCGCCACCTGCCGCGTCTGCGCCAAAGCCGTAACCTCCTTTAGCCTGCCCGCGTGCAGCAGGCAACAGCGGCCCCGCTTCCTTGTGCACCTGCATGGCAGGCAATACGACGCTGCGCGACACGCCGCCCCTTTGTCGATTGACGGAACAGCTCAGTCACCACCAGCCGCACACATCGTAAAGAGGTCGTCGTCCTGGGCTGCGACTCGGTAGCCCATTGCTCGATAGCCGATCTGCCGTTTGGCCCACATGCGCAGCAGGGCGGGATGCCCCGTGTCCACGAAGTCCACGATCATGACTTCGGACTTACCTGAGTGCTCGCGGTGCAGGCGACCCGCGTACTGCTGCAGCGTGCCCTTCCAAGAGATCGGCATCGCCAGGATGAGGGTGTCCAGCGGAGCGTGGTCGAACCCCTCGCCCACAAGTTTTCCGGTTGACAGCAGTACGCGCGGCGCGTCGGCGGGCATGGTACTCAGCGCTGCCCGGGCGGCGTCGCGGCAATTCTTCGAAGAGCGGCCGTGCAAAGTGACGAGGTTCGCGACCCGCGCGGTCAGGGCGGCTTCGATGGCGGCGACGTGCGCTGTACGTTCGGTGAGCACAAGTACTTTCCTGCCCGACTCGAAAGACTGCATGACTTGTTCGACGATCTGGGCCGTACGCGCGTCATCGGCCGCGAGCACACCGAATACTTCCTGGATGCCAGCCTCAGCGTGCACGACGATGGGGGTCGTCATGTAGTGCGCGACGACCTCGAGGGTCTTCGGCATTCCCGGTGCCTTGACCGCGGTATGTCGGATCGGGCCGCATTGCATGAAGATGACGGGGTGCAGGCCGTCCCGACGAATGGGCGTGGCCGTGAGGCCCAAGACGAATCTGGCCTTCGCCCGCTTGAGAATGGCCTCGAATGACACAGCCGACAGGTGGTGGCACTCGTCGACGATGACCTGGCCGTAGTTCTCGACGAGCGGGTTCACTTCGCCCTGGCGAACGAGTGACTGCATCACAGCAACATCAATCGCTCCGGTCGGTTTGGCCTTGCCGCCGCCAATGGTTCCGACGACATCGGCGGCGACTTCGAGGAACGATTGCAGCCGTTCCTTCCATTGCCGCAGCAGTTCGGTGCGATGGACAAGAACGATTGTGTTCACGCCGCGCGCCGCGATCATCGCCGCAGCGGTCACCGTCTTGCCGAAGGCCGTGGGGGCGCAGAGGACGCCATTGTCGTGCTTGAGCAAGGCGTTCAGGGCCGACTGCTGATCCGGGCGCAGGGTGCCGGAGAACCGAACGGTCAGTGGTGTACCGGTGTGGCGCTCGTCGCGCAGATCGAGTCGAATGCCTTGGTCACGCAAGAGTTGCCGGACCGCATCCAGGCAACCGCGCGGCAGTGCAATGTGCAGGGGAAAGTTGTCGGCGCAGCCAATCACTCGCGGCTTGTCCCAGACGGGCATGCGCATCGCTTGCGCCCGATAGAAGTCGGGGTTCTGGAACGCGGCGAGACGAACGAGCCGGTTCGCGAGCGCCTGTGATAGCTGCGCCTTTTCGAGATAGATCAGATTCGCCAGCGTGGCCACGATGACCTCGGGCATGGGCCCCGCAAATGGTTGGCGGGCGTCTCGCTGCGGCTTCCAGGGCTCTTGCGCGTCGTCATCGGTGACGAAGCTCACGTCCAGGGGATGCGAGCCACCCGTTGCGCGAAGGACGGTGGGCTCGACATCTGGAGGGTTCATTGGCACGAACGAGGACAGGAACGCCCATGGGTCATCGATCGGCCCAAGGTCGTTGTCGACGAACACGCTGCGACCGTGGTCACGCTGGTGCTTTTGCAGGGGAAGGGCAATCAGATTGCCAAAGCCACCCTTGGGCATCGTGTCCTGGCTGGGAAACAGCCGGTCGTACGAACTGAGCTTGAGCTGTCGATTGCGCGAGCACGTGTGGCTGATCAGTGCGGTGGCCAAGCGTCGCGCGTCGCGGGCAGGCACGGCAGAAGAGAAAAACACCCACGCGTGCGCGCCTTCGCCCGATCGTGACACCTCCAGCGCCATGGGAACGCCGAGCTCGCGGCAGGAGCGCGCGAACGCCTTTGCATCGTCGCGCCACTCCGTGTTATGACCCGCGGTGTTTTCGGCTCGCTGACCCGATCTATGTGGAGTTGAGTGTCCCGGCGTAGGTTGGACAGTGCTCTGGCCTGACTGACGGCGGGACGCGGGCACGCGCAAGCTGCGCCGAGAGCGCTGCCCAAGAACAACGCCGCCGGTGTTGAACCTAAGAACCGCAGTTGACCCCATGCGGACCCCGGGAAAGCCAGCACTGGCGTGGGTTTGATGGCATTTGGCAAACTCACCCGATGGGTGAAGTCATCGAGCAGAAGAAAACTGTGTTGGCG
>JAYSVE010000766.1:0-3158 GCA_043718725.1 Methylibium sp. | reverse complement strand
AGCATCTCGGCGTGGGCGCAGTCCAGGCTGGCCAGCCGGACCCCGCCACCGACCAGCGGACCCCAGCCCATCTCGGGGTCGCTGTCGATCAGGCCGGGTTGGTGGGCCCGGGCCTCGGCCCGCACCAGCAACAGCGAGCCTGGGTAGAAGCCCGGCCGGTAGCGGCTCCAGGCGTCGTACACCGCGTCGGCCGAGCGTTGCATGCCGCGGGCCGCTGGCAGCGCGGCCTCGGGCGCGCCGTCGAACAGCTTGGGATGGATGCGCATGGCGTACTTTCTCAGGTTCCAGGCCCGCCGGGCCAGGTAGTGCCAGGCCCGCGACGGCCCCAGCGCCAGGCCGTGGCGCCAATGCAGCCAGCCACGCACGACAAACGACTTCTGCGCCGGGTAGCCCGGCACCGCACAGTCCAGCAGCGCCAGCAAGCCCACCGCCTGCCCGGCGCGGCGCAACTGCTGGGCCATCTCGAAGACGATCCGCCCGCCCAGCGAATAGCCGACCAGGTGGTAGGGCCCGGTGGGCTGGAGCGCGCGCATGTCGGCCACCAGCCGGTGTGCCAGGGCTTCGAGCGTCAGACGGTTCTTGGAGCGCCCTAGGCCGCCGGTGGCCAACACATAAAGCGGCTGGTCCGTGCCCAGTTCGCCCGCCAGTGCCCTGAACGGGGAGATGGCGCCGCCATAGCCCGGCACCGCAAACAGGCGCGCCCGCGCGCCCAGCGGCTGCAACGCGATGACGCGCGACACCGGCCCCACGCCCTGCCGCTGGATCACCGCGGCAAGCTGGCCAGGGGTCGGCGCCTGGAACAAGGTCGCCACGCTCAGCTCCACGCCGAAGGTCTTCTCGATCTCGGCCAGCAAGCGGATCGCCAGCAGTGAATGGCCGCCGAGGGCGAAGAAATCGTCGTCCATGGCGATGTTGGGCACGGTCAGCAGCTCGCTCCAGAATCGACCCAGGACCGATTCGATCGACTCGCTCGCGGCCGCGTCATCGGCGGCTGCGCTGTCGGTTTCGGGGGGTGGCGGCGCGGCATGAATCGCCTGTGCGTCGGCCGCGCCGCGCGGTGGCGGCGCGCCGAACCAGGCCGCGCGGATCCGGGCGATGACGCCAAGTTGGGTGGCGCCCGATGGCAACCCCAGGCGTGGCAGCGGGGCCAGGAACTCCGGCGCCGCGAGCTGGGCCAGGCTTTCGTGCACCAGACGCCGCATGTCCAGCCGCAGGCCGCAGCGCTGCCCGATCGCGAACACCGCGCGCAGCGCCAACAGCGAATGCCCGCCCAGGTCGAAGAAGTTGTCTTGGCGACCGACCGCCTGGGGCAACGCCAGCAATTCCTGCCAGACCCGCGCGATGCCGGTCTCGACCGCGCCGCGCGGCGGGTCGTGGGCGACCGTGGGGGTGGCGCCGGCCTGCAAGGCGTCGGGCAGCGCACGCAGGTCGATCTTGCCGTTGGGCAGGCGCGCGAAGCCCGCCACGGCGCGCACCGCGCGCGGCCACATCGGGTTGGGCAGGGCCTTGCGGACCCGCACCTCGACCGCCGCGGCGCTGACGTCGACGCCCGCCTGGCAGGTGTAGAACAACAGCAGCGCGTTTTGACCCGAGGCGTCCTTCGCCGTCTTGACGATCGCGCGCTCGACCCCCGGCAGCGACTCGGCGACGCGTTCGATCTCCGCCGGCTCGATGCGCATGCCGCGCACGTTGACCTGGTCGTCGATGCGCCCCAGGACCACGACGTTGCCGTCGCTGTCGCAGCGGCCCAGGTCGCCAGTGCGGTAGCAAAGGTCGTCGACAGCGCCCGAGTACGGGTTGCGAACGAAGCGGGCGCGGGTGGAGGCCGGGTCGTCCAGATAACCCAGCGACAGGTGCGGCGTGCGAATCCAGATTTCGGCCGACTCGCCGATCCCGGCCTGCGTCGCGTTGGCGCGCAACAGCAGCAACTGGACGCCGGCAATGCCGCGGCCGACCGGCTGCAGATGGGCGGCGCGGCCGGCCGGCACCGCCCAATGGGCCATCGCCTGCGGGGTTTCGGTGGCGCCGTAGAAATTGACCTGCACCGCCCGCGGCGCCACCGCGCGCAGTTGTTCAACGCTGCGCCCGGTCAGCAGCTCGCCGCCCCAGAACACATGGCGCAGCGAGTTCAGCAGCGCGCGCCGGTCGTGCCCGGTGACGATCACATCGCCCAGCGCCGGCGTGAGGTGGGCGACCGACACCTGCTGCGCGGCCAACCAGTCCACCAGCCGGTCGGGATGCTGCAGGGTCGACGACGCCGGGACGCACAGCGCCGCGCCGATCGCCAGCGGGGTGAAGATGTCGCGCAACAGCGGGTCGTGCGCCAGGCCGCACAGCATCGAGAACCGGTCTTGCGCCAGCAGGCCGTGCTGCGCCACATGCCAGCCGACGAAATGGCGCAGTGGCGCATGCGCCGTGACGATGCCCTTGGGCCGGCCGGAGGTCCCGGAGGTGAACGAGACGTAGGCGGGCGCATGCGGGTCCACGCTCGGCAGCGGCGCGTCGCTCGCCCGGGGTTCGGGCTCCGGCAGCCGAATCTCCGCGACCCGCAGGTCGCGAAACAGGTCTTGCGACATCGCCTGCGGATGCGCCGCGATGCGCTGGGTCGGCACGGGCCGGGCCGGCCCCGCCCAGACATGGTTGCCGCAGACCAGCACCCGCCGCGGCGCCAACTGGGCCAGGCAGTCCTGGTTGCGCTCGTCCGGGTAGGCGTTGTCGAGAATGCAGAACAGCGCCCCGGCGCGTGCCACGCCGAGCACCGCGACCACCAGCCCCGGGCAGCGTTCGGCGTGGATCGCGACCCTGTCCCCCGGGACGATGCCCTGCGCCATCAGCCAGCCGGCCAGCCTGCGCGACAGTTGCTCCAGCTCGGCGTAGCTGAGGTCGCCCTCGGCGGACCTCAGGGCCTGTGCGTTGGGCTGCGTCGCGACACTTGCCAGGAAGTCGGCGAACAGCGGTTGCGAGTCAACGTCGGCCGCAACGCGGCGCAACGGCGCCAGCGGATCGGCCAGCACCGCGCGCGCCGCTGCGGTGACGAGTGAATAGTCGGACAGCGCCAAGCCGGGGCGGGCCGCGATCTGCGCCAGCAGGTGGCCGTACTGGTCCAGCAAGGCCGCCATCTGGCCCGGCGCAAACAGCGCGCCGCGGTAATGCAGCGC
>JAYSVE010000765.1:0-3159 GCA_043718725.1 Methylibium sp. | reverse complement strand
CGCCACTCCGGTGGCGCCGCGCCCGGCGGTGCGCCGGGCCAGGCCCCGCTAAGGCAACCCTAAGGCGCCGCCGCCGGCGGCCCGAAAACCGGCTGTCGGTCCCCGGCCCTCGGCGCTCTCATTCCACCACCAACGGCTTGAACAACTCGTCGAAGTCCTGGGCATTCAGCGCCGCGTCACTGGCCACGCCGGACAGCAGCAAATCGGCCAGCCCGGCCTTGCGCGCCTGCAGCTCCAGCATCTTGTCTTCGACCGTGCCGCTGGCAAGCAGCTTGTAGACGAACACCGGCTTGTCCTGGCCGATGCGGTAGGCGCGGTCGATCGCCTGCTGCTCCACGGCCGGGTTCCACCACGGGTCGTACAGGATCACGCAGTCGGCGGCGGTCAGGTTCAGGCCGACGCCGCCGGCCTTCAGGCTGATCAGGAACAGCGGCATGTCGCCCTGCTGGAACTGCGCCACCATCTCGGCGCGGTTCTGGGTCTCGCCGGTGAGCTTGAGGTAGGGCAGCTTGAGCTTGGTGAGCTCGGGCTCGATCAGCGCCAGCATCTCGGTGAACTGCGAAAACAGCAGCACGCGCCGGCCGTCTTCGACCAGCGTGGGCAGCAGGTCCAGCAGCAGCTCCAGCTTGGCCGAGGGCACATGCCGGCCCGCGCCAGGGGCCACGGCCGGCGCCGTACCAGGCTGCGCGGCGGCGTCTTCGCGCGCGGCGGCCTTCAACAGGCGCGGGTCACAGCACACCTGGCGCAGCTTGAGCAGCGCGTCCAGCACCATGATCTGGCTGCGCGCAAGGCCTTGTTTTTCGATCGCGTCGCGCAGCTTGCGGTCCATCGTGGCGCGCACGGTTTCGTACAGGTCGGCCTGGCTGCCGCCGAGTTCGACCCGCAACAGCGTTTCGGTCTTCTCGGGCAGCTCGCGCGCGACCTGCGACTTGGTACGGCGCAGGATGAACGGCCGCACACGGCGCGCCAGTTGTTCGGCCGCCTGGGTGTCGTGGCGCTTCTCGATCGGGTTGCGGTAGTGCTCGCGAAACTGCGCCTCGCTGCCGAGCAGGCCGGGGCAGACGAAGTCCATCAGGCTCCACAGCTCGCCGAGGTGGTTTTCCAGCGGCGTGCCGCTGAGGCACAGCCGGTGGCGCGCGCGCAGGCCCTTGAGCGACAGCGCGGCCTGGCTGCGGCTGTTCTTGATGCGCTGGGCTTCGTCGAGCACCAGGTAATGCCAGTCGTGGGTGGCCAGCGTGGCGCTGTCGCGCACCGCCAGCGGGTAGCTGGTGACGACCAGGTGCGCCTGGGCGATCTGCTCGAAGTGCTGGGTGCGCCGCGGGCCGTGCAACACCAGCACGCGCAAGCCCGGCGTGAAGCGCTGCGCCTCGGCGGCCCAGTTGCCGAGCAGGCTGGTGGGCACGATCACCAGGCTGGGCCGGTCGAGCCTGCCTGCGTCGAGCTCGCCTTGCAGCAGTGTCAGCGCCTGCAGCGTCTTGCCCAGGCCCATGTCGTCGGCGAGCACGCCGCCCAGGCGCGCGCGCCGCATGAAGTCCATCCACGCCAGGCCGTCCAACTGGTAGTGGCGCAGCACCGCCCGCACGTTGACCGACGGCGCCACCTCCGGCAGGCGCTGGCCATCGCGCAGCGCCCGAAGTTGCTCGATGAGCTCGGTGAAGCTCGGCGGCGCGCTCACCCGCGCACCGCTGGCCAGGGCGTCCAGCGTGCCCAGATCGAAGCGCGACAGGCGCAGTGGCGCGCCCTTGTCGCCGGCCTTGAACACCGCCCGCAACCAGTCCATCAACGGGGCGACGCGCGCCACCGGCAGGCGCAGCAGGCGCTGGCGCGGCGGCTGGCCGGCGACTGGCAGGTCGTCGGTGGGCCACGGCACCAGGACATGGCCGCCGGCCTCGGCATTGCCTTCAGCGTTGCCGTCGCCCCTGGCAGGCAGAGCATGGCGCAGCGCCGCATCGAGCTTGAGCCAACCGGTCTGCACCAGGCTCACCAGCAGCGGCACCAGGTCGACCGGCTTGCCGTCGACCCGGACCTGCAGGCCGACGCTGAACCAGTCGCTCTGGCCCGGCTCCTCGTCGATCTCCAGTGCCCACTCGTCGGGGTTGTGCAGCTCGAACGGGAAGCCGTCCTCGACTTCCACGACCCAGCCGCGCGCCTGCAACGCGGGCAGGTGCACGGCCAGCAGCTCGGGCCACTGTTCGCGCTGCTGCGGCACCCACACGAGCGGCTGGCCTTCCGAGGCCGGCGGGATGGCGGCGTCTTGCAAGCGCCCGTTGTTGACCCGCGTCAGCCGGTTCACCACCAGGCCCGCGGCCAGGCTCCAGGGGCGCAGTTGGAGCGGCGTGAACAGCTCGCGCACGGCCGCGGTTTCGGCCGCGCCGTCACGCTCGAAGCGAGCCAGGCCCTGGTGGTTGGCGAGTTCGACGAAGGCGCTCTCGGTGCTGGCCGCCGGCACATGAAACTCGACCGGCGGCGCGCCCGCGGGCAGGTAGCGCAACACCAACTGGGCCGAGGCCTGGCGCAGCGTGGTGCTGCGCGACGCGGCCGAGCCGTAGCGGTAATGCAGCATTGCCTCGGAGCTGACGTCAACACAGGTGCCCAGCCGCAGCACCGGCACCAGCGGCAGCGCGCCCAGAGCGCCCCCTTCTTGCGGCGCGGTTTGCGGCAGTGGCACGTGGATGAGACGCGCCGCCGTGCTGCGCTGCAGCCTTTCGATGAACTGCGGCAGCACCTGCGCCGGCACGGCGGGCATGCGGGTCAGCCAGTCGGCCACGCCGCCGGGCAGTGATTCGTCGCTCAGCAGCGCGGGCTGCAGGGTCTGAATTTCGGCGTCCAGCGCATGCGGCTCGGGCAACAACAGCAGCGCCACCTCCTGGCCCCGCGGCCCGCGCCAATGGGTGCGCCACTGGCCGGCGGTGTCGGCCTGCCATTGCAGCGCGACCGGCAGCGCCTCATGGACCCAGCGCGCCGCGGGCCCGGGCGGCGTGGGCAGCACATCGCCCGGGCGCTTGCGCAACCAGACGCGGCCGGTGGCCATCAAGGTGCGCAGCGCCGCACTCGCCTGCCGGCCACTCAGCGCGATGTGCAAGCCGGTGGCCGGCAGCGCCAGCGGCAGCAACGCCGCCAGCACGGCCATGTCGGCGTCCGTCAGGTAGTTCGGCGGGT
>JAYSVE010000764.1:0-3163 GCA_043718725.1 Methylibium sp. | reverse complement strand
CCGGCGAGGGCTGCGCGCTGGGAGATTCGGCGGCTTCGGGCAAACTCATTCCATGCGGTAGTTGGGCGCTTCCTTGGTGATCTGCACGTCATGCACATGGCTCTCGCGAATGCCGGCCGAAGATATCTCGACGAACTCGGCCCTGTTGTGCATGTCCTCGATCGTGGCGCATCCGCAGTAGTGCATTGAAGCCCGCAGGCCGCCGGCCATTTGAAAGAGGATGCCGACGATCGACCCCTTGTACGGCACCTGCCCCTCGATGCCTTCGGGCACCAGCTTGGTGGTGTTCGGGTTGTTCGCTGGCCCGTCCTGAAAGTAGCGATCGGCCGAGCCTTGCTGCATCGCGCCGATCGAGCCCATGCCGCGGTAGCTTTTGTAGGTGCGGCCCTGGTACAGGATGATCTCGCCCGGCGCCTCTTCGGTGCCGGCAAAGGCGCCGCCCATCATCACGCTGTGCGCGCCGGCGGCAATCGCCTTGGCCAGGTCGCCCGAGTAGCGCACGCCGCCGTCGGCGATCAGCGGCACGCCGCTGCCCTTGAGGGCCTTTGACACGGCGTCGATGGCCATGATCTGCGGCACGCCCACACCGGTGACGATGCGCGTGGTGCAGATCGATCCCGGGCCGATGCCGACCTTGACCGCGTCGGCGCCCGCCTCCACCAGCGCCAGCGCGGCGGCGCCGGTAGCGATGTTGCCGCCGATCACGTCGATCCTGGGGAAATTCTTCTTGACCCAGCGCACCCGGTCGAGCACCCCCGCGCTGTGGCCGTGGGCGGTGTCGACCACCAGCACGTCGACGCCGGCCTTGACAAGCAGCTCGACCCGCTCCTCGGTGCCATCCCCCACCCCGACGGCCGCGCCGACGCGCAGCTTGCCGTGCGAGTCGCGCGCGGCATCCGGGAAACTGGTCTGCTTGGTGATGTCTTTCACCGTCATCAGCCCGCGCAGCTCGAATGCGTCGTTGACGACCAGCACGCGTTCGAGCTTGTGCTGGTGCATCAGCGCCTTGCCATCGGCGAGCGACGCGCCTTCGCGCACCGTCACCAGGCGCTCGCGCGGCGTCATGATGTCGCGCACCGGGGCGTCCAGGCGGGTCTCGAAGCGCAGGTCGCGGTTGGTGACGATGCCCACCACCTTGGGGCCTTCGAGGACCGGGAACCCCGACACGCCGTGTTGGCGCGACAGCTCCATCACCTGGCGCACCGGGGTGTCGGGCGCCACCGTGATCGGGTCGCGCAACACGCCCGACTCGTAGCGCTTGACGCGAGCCACTTCGGCGGCCTGCCGCTGGGCGGTGAGGTTCTTGTGGACGATGCCGATGCCGCCTTCTTGGGCGATGGCGATCGCCAGGCGCGCCTCGGTGACCGTGTCCATGGCGGCAGACACCAAGGGCAGGTTCAACTCGATGTTGCGCGAAAGCGGGGTCGAAAGACGAGTGTCGCGAGGCAACACCTGGGAGAACGCTGGCACCAACAACACATCGTCGAAGGTGAGCGCTTTGCCAATGAGGCGCATGAGAAGAAGCTCCTGACGCAAAAGCGAATTATACGGATGCAGGCACTTGGCCACGAACCGCTGTGCGTGCGGGGGCGGCGGCCCGCGCCCTGCCGCTACACTTTCACGCAGTGCAGCAAACGCCTGGGCGCAAGATCATGCGAAGCAAAGTGTGGAGGGTTGTTTGGGTCGTGATGGGCGCAGCGCTGGCGCTGCCCGCCCTCGCCCAATGGAAGTGGCGCGACCCGAGTGGGCGCGTCCAGTACAGCGACCTGCCGCCGCCGCCCAACGTGGCCGCCAAGGACATTTTGCAAAGGCCCGTCGCCGCCCAGCGCCAGGCCGCCAGCGTCGCCGTGCCGCCTGCGGCTTCGGCGCCGCCTTTATCGGCGGTGTCGGCGGCTTCGGCGGCGTCGGGCGCGGCGTCGCAGGCGGCCAAGACGGTCGAGCCCGAACTCGAAGCCCGGCGCCGCAAGGGCGACGAAGAAAAGGCCACCAGGGACAAGGCCGAAGACCAGCGCATCGCCGCCGTCAAGGCAGACAACTGCAGCCGGGCCAAAGGCCAGTTGCGCGCACTCGACGACGGCTTGCGCATCGCCCGCACCAATGCCAAGGGCGAGCGCGAAGTCCTCGACGACCAGGGCCGCGCCCAGGAACGCAGGCGCACTCAGGACATCGTCAACTCGGACTGCCGTTGAGCGCGGCGGCGGCGACCCGGCGCGGCGCACCCGGCCGGCATCAGGCTTTGCCGAGTTCGCGGTGCTTGCGGTAGCGCAGGCGCCGCGCCTCCTTCGGGTCCACCAAGAGCGGGCGGTAGATCTCGACCCGGTCCTGGTCGCGCAGCAATTCATCCAGCCCGCGCAACTTGCCCCAGACCCCGACTCGGGGCAGCGTGAGGTCGATCTCGGCATGGCGGCGCAGCAGTTGGCTCTTCGCCAGCGCCTCACCCACCGTGGCGCCGGGCGGCAGCACCAGCTCGACTTCATCGACGACGCCGGCGCGCGGGCTGTAGGCCACCCGCACCGAGATCCCGCGCGGCACCTCAGCGCTGGCCATAGACTTGTTCGGCGCGCTTGACGAAAGAGTCGACCAGCGTGTTGGCGACCCGCTCGAACACCGGGTTCAGCACGGCGTCAAAGGCGCTGTTGGAAAACGCGTACTGAAGGTCGAAATCGATCCTGCAGGCCTTCGCCTCTTCGCCCGCGGGATGTTTGAGCGGCACGAATTTCCAGTGGCCATCGAGGATCGAAAACGGCCCGTCGACCAGTTCCACCACCACCGACTGGTCGGGCACGTGGACGTTGCGGGTCGTGAAGGCATGGCGCAAGCCCTTCAGGGCCATGTGCAGGCTGACGGTCATGCCCAGAGAAGACTCGTCCAGCACTTTCACCCGCTCGCACCAGGGCAGGAATTGCGGGTAGTCCCGCACCGCCGTCACCAAGGCGTACATCTCGGCAGGCGAATACCACAACAGGACGGATTTCTTGACATGCTTCATACAGGCCGGAAATTGTAGGGGTCGCCCCACGCCGGCCAGGCGTCGCCCGTCGCCTGTAGCCCGTCGCCTGTCACCCATCGCTGGATCGGCGCGCAGCCCGCCGTGCCGGGCAGGCCGCGGCCGACGCCGCCGGTCAGGCCGCCACGGCCATCTTGCGGCGCGCCGCCTGCACTT
>JAYSVE010000763.1:0-7453 GCA_043718725.1 Methylibium sp. | reverse complement strand
TCAGCAATGGCGCGCGTCGAATCTCGCGCAGGTAAACCTGAAGTGTGTTGCCGACTTCGGCGTTGCCCGCGGAGAGTTCATTGCCCACCCGAATGTCGAGGCCATTGCCGGGGGCACCGTCCGCGAACATCGGGTCGGCGACGCCCCGGCCCAGTGCCAGGTCTTCGTCTCGTGGGCCCTGCAGTTCAAAACCGGGCGCTGCGCCGTTGGTCCTGACCGCCGGGTCCGGTCGACCCTCGTCAAGCTGAGTTCGCTTTTTGGCCATGATGTTGCGTCCAGCGCGCGACTGGGTTCAACGCGGCGGCAGCACTTTGGCCGGATCGATGGGCTTGCCTTGGCGCCGGATTTCGAAATGCAATTGAACGCGATCGGCATCCGTGGCACCCATTTCGGCAATCTTCTGACCGCGCCGGACCACTTGGTCCTCCTTCACCAGCAGCGCCTGGTTGTGGGCGTAGGCCGTCAAGTAGGTGTTGTTGTGCTTCAGGATCACGAGGTTGCCATAGCCGCGAAGGCCGGACCCTGCGTAAACCACCTTGCCCTCGGCCGCGGCCAGCACCGGATCGCCCGCCTTGCCGGCGAAGGTCAAGCCTTTGGTTTTGCCCTCCTCGAACGGTGCCGCGACCGAACCAGCCACCGGCCAGAGCCAGCTCACGTCGTCGTCCGCGTCGCGCGCGATCGGCGCAATGGGCGCCGTGGTCACGACGGGTGCCGGCGCCGAAGGGGGTGTCTGCGCACTGCCCGGCCCGCCAGCGACTTTCGCATCCAGCGGGCGCGTTTCGACCTTGGATCCCGTCACCGGTCGGGTTGCAGCGCCGGTTTCCGAACCGGGCGGCACCACCCGCAAGACCTGACCGACCTCAATGAGGTTGGGGTTGTCAAGATTGTTCCATTTGACCAGGTCTTTCCAGTTTTGCCCCGTCTCCAGTCCGATGCGGATCATCGTGTCGCCGGGCTTGATGCTGTAATGACCCGGCTTGCCCGCGTTTTCGGCCCCGGGAAGAGGCTTGGCAGGGTCAGACGGGGTGTTGGCAGCACCGGGTTTCGCTTCGCCCGGCGCACTGGCGACGACCGAACTCGGCGTCGAAGCGGGAGCCGGCGCTGGAGCTGCAGCGATCACCGTGGCCGGGCTGCGCGCGCCGTTCATCCGGTCTTCCACCGGCGCCAGGTTCTTCGAGGTTGCGCACCCACTCAATACCGCCACCGCCAAGACGCCAGCGGTGAAGGACCGATTCCTCGAATTTTCTGCTTGCGTCAAAACAATCCCTGCCTTGTATCTCATCCACTCATTCCCGATTTTAAGGGGACGAACATCACCGTTTCGTGAAGCTGACGCTCGTAGCCGCATTCGGTTTTATCCACCACGACCAGCATTTGGCGCCCGGTTTCTTCTTGGCAGATCGGTGACACCAGACGGCCACCGATCGCCAGTTGTTCGAGCCAAGCCATGGGCAGGGACTCGCCACTTGCCGCCGCAATGATGCTGTCATATGGGGCGTTCGGTGGGTGTCCGAACATGCCGTCACCATACACCAACCGAAGCTTGGAAGTTCGCAGCGGCGCAAGCAGTGCACGTGCCTTGTCGTGCAGCGGTTTGAGGCGCTCCACCGAAATCACGCTGCGCGCCAACAACGACAGCACGGCGGCTTGGTAGCCGCAACCGGTGCCGATTTCGAGAACCTTGCCAAGACCGCCGGCACCGCTTGCACCCGCGCCGCTCATCAACAAATCGATCATGCGGGCAACCACCGACGGCTTCGATATGGTTTGCCCGTGACCGATCGGCAGACTGGTGTCTTCGTAGGCCTGGGTGACCAGTGCCGCGTCGACGAACTGATGTCGCGGTATCGTTGCCAGGGCCTTGAGAACGGCGGGTGAGATCCGCACTTCGGCGCCGATGCGCTGAACCATTTGGCGACGCACTTCGTCCGAGTCCATGCCGAGTCCATGTGACCGCGTGGGCGGGCGTGAACCGCTGGCGTCATGGCGCAACCCTTTTGCCGCGGTCTGCGATCGGGTTGAAACGTCGGACGAACTGGGCGATGTCGCGGCGACAGAACCACCGGGGGCCGGCTTCGCGCCGGGCTTGAGTTGATCAAGGCGCAGCGGGAACTTCAATCCACGCAAAGCAGGCGTGCTCGTCATGCACGCTCCGCGCTTCGCACCAGGGTAGCGGCCCCGTGACCGTGCGACGCACTCATCAGGCAACCTCCTTGCGTCGCACTGCGGTATTCGCCTTGGGGCCGCCCAGCGCACTCATGCGTCGCCCTTGCGGACCCAGTCGCGCCAAATTGGCAATGAAGCGTGTTCGGTCAAGTCCACCTGAAGCGGCGTGAGTGAAATGTGGCCGCTTCGGATTGAGTCGAAATCTGTGCCCTCCCCCGCCTCGCGCGCATCGCCGGCGGGACCGATCCAGTACATCGCGTCGCCCCTTGGGCTCATCTGCCGAATGACTGCTTCGCTGGGGTGGCGTCGCCCCAAGCGGGTGACGGCGATGGGTGCGCGATCCGCGTCGGCGCGGTTCGGGATGTTCACGTTCAGCAGCCAGTTGTCGGTCGAGGGCGGCTGTTTCAAGACATGCTCGATCACCCGGCGTGCCGCCAGTGCCGCGGCGTCGAGCTCGGCCCAGCCTTTCTCGACCAGGGAAAACGCGATGGCCGGAATCCCAAACAAGTGGCCCTCCATGGCGGCCGCAACCGTCCCCGAGTACAAGGTGTCGTCACCCATGTTGGCCCCGTTGTTGATGCCCGACACCACGAGGTCCGGCCGATGGGGCAACAAGCCGGTCAAGGCCAGGTGCACGCAGTCCGACGGCGTGCCATTGATGTAGTGAAAGCCGTTCTTCGCCATGAAAGCGGACAAGGGCCGATTCAAGCTGAGTGAGTTCGAGGTGCCGCTGACATTTTGCTCAGGCGCCACCACGTCCAGGTCACCGAGGCCTTCGCAGGCCTTTACCAGCGCGGCAAGTCCGGGCGCAAGGTAACCGTCGTCGTTTGCAATCAGGATTCTCATCAGGCGATTGTAAGTAGTCGTTGGGTCGATCAAGTGGCGCAGTGGATCGACCGGCGCGTCGTGATGCGTATGATTCGCGTCTTCATTGGAGATTGCGGCATGCATGCATGGGTCTGTGAGAACCCCATCGGGGTCGAAGCGCTGAAATGGCAAGAGTTGCCGACACCGCTGCCGCGAGCCGGTGAAATCCGCATCGCCATTCGCGCCGCGAGCCTGAACTTTCCCGATTTGTTGATTGTTCAGAACAAGTACCAGATGAAGCCGCCGTTGCCCTTCGTGCCCGGCTCCGAATACGCCGGCGTGGTCGAGGCGGTGGGCGACGGCGTGAGCCAGTTCAAGCCCGGAGATTCGGTCGCCGCATTTGGCGGGACTGGCGGCTTTGCCACCCATGCCTGCGTCAGTGCGGGCCTGGCCATGCCGCTGCCCCAAGGTTGTTCGTTCGATGACGCGGCAGCGTTCATCCTCACGTACGGCACGACCCACCATGCCTTGCTGGATCGCGCACAGCTCCGGGCAGGAGAAACGGTTCTCGTGCTCGGGGCGGCAGGCGGCGTGGGCACGGCAGCCATTCAGATTACCAAGCTGTCTGGCGCGCGCGTCATCGCCGCGGCGTCCAGCGATGCCAAATGCGCGATGTGCCTGAAGATCGGCGCCGACGCGAGCATCAATTACACGACTCAAAACCTGCGTGAGGAACTCAAGCGCCTCACCGATGGCAAAGGCCCCGACGTGGTGTACGACCCGGTCGGCGGTGATCTCGCCGAACCCGTCTTTCGCTCCATCGCCTGGCGCGGGCGCTACCTGGTGATTGGTTTCGCCGCCGGCGGAATTCCCGCCCTGCCGCTGAATCTGGCCCTGCTCAAGGGCGCCTCCATCGTGGGCGTGTTCTGGGGCGAATTTGCCCGGCGCGAACCCGTCGCGAATGCGCAGGCCCTTGGGGAACTTGCGCAGTGGTATTCCCAAGGCAAGGTCAAGCCCGTGATCGATCAACGTCTGCCCATGGCCGAACTCGCGGCCGCCTTCGCGCGCATGGGCAGCCGCGAAGTGCGCGGCAAACTTGTGCTCGTCAACGCCTGAGTCCGCCAGCACGCACGACCGGCGCGGGTAGCCTGGTTTCGCGCGGTCGGCCGCGCCGCGACACGGAACCGAATGAGTGCGTCGATGCGCCGGAGTCTGCGCTACGATGAGTGGCGCGCACGATAGACAGCCTGGGCCCAGCATGGCAATCAAAGTCCTCATCCTTGAAGACAATCCGGTCGCCCGGGTGTTTTTGAGCCGGGTCGTGCGAGAGAGCTTCAGCGACGTCATCGAGATCACCGAGGCTGGAGACCTGGACACCGCGCGGCGCCTGGTCGGCCCACAGAATGTCGCGCCAGATCCGGCCGACGCCTTCAAGTTGATCCTTGTCGATCTGGAGCTGCCTGACGGCAACGGCATGGAGCTGCTGACCGAGCTTGCACGCTACCCCGCCACCAAGATCGTGACGACGCTCTACTCGGACGATGACCACCTGTTCCCGGCGCTTCAGTGCGGCGCCGATGGCTATCTTCTCAAGGAAGACCGTTTCGAAGTCCTGGTGGAGGAACTGCAGAAGATCGTGCGCGGGCAGCCGCCTTTGTCTCCGGCCATCGCACGCCGGCTTCTGACCCATTTTCGACCGCCTGCCGCGGGTGCATCGGGACCGGACGCGAATCAGGCGCTGCCGCCCTCCGCCTTCAGCCGCCGTTCGACGCCGCCGGTGCGCAGCGTCGCGCCGCTCGACCACGAGCGCCTCACGCCTCGCGAAAGCGAGGTGCTCACCTACCTCAGCAAGGGATTCACGATCAAGGAAATCGCCAGCCTGATGGGGATCAAGTGGTTCACCGTCAACGACCACATCAAATCGATCTACAAGAAGCTCAACGTTTCCAGCCGCGCCGAAGCGGCTGTGCTGGCCAGCAAACAAGGGCTGGTCTGAGGTGGTCCCGGCGCCGACGCGCTCAGGGCACCGTCAATTCGCAACCGCGCGGGCCGCTCGATGAATCCCGACGGCACAAGGTTGGGCCCGGTTTTCCCAAGCGATCTGATTCCGCTGGACGCTGAAATCGGGGAATTCCGCGTCGGACGCGCGGTCAGCGCTTCGCGCTGGATGGGATGGCGACTGAGGATGCTGGTTGTGGCGGCCCTCCTCGGCTGCCTGGCCGTGTTCCTGTTGGCGCAAGGTGCCGCGGAACAGCCCCACATCGGCGCCCTGTGGCGGACCGATTCCCAGGGCGATTTGACATTGGGCGCGACCTCCCGGCCGGTTCTCAAGGCGCATGTCGGAAAGACGCTGGCTCGCATCGAATCAGGCGAAAGGACGATACCGGTCGAAGAATTATTGGCGCTGCAACGCTCGGCGCGCTGGTTGATCGATGACGCTCAACGCGCTCGCCATGCCGCATTGCAGCCGCAAATTGCCCTGGCCCAACTCGACCTCGGACTGAGGCTGGTATTTGCCGATGGCGACACGGTCCAGTTGGTGGCCGAGCGGCGCGGTTTTGCCCACCTTCCGGTGAGCTTCTGGCCCCTGTCTGGCCTGGCGCTGGCGCTGTACCTGGTTGCCATGGTGGTGCTGCTGGCCCGGCCCACGCAGCGCAATCTCTTGTTTGCCGTGATGTCGTTCAGCCTGGCCGGGACGCTGATCCTGATTGCCATCGAATTCACCTTTGAAATTGGCAGGCCGGCGGCGTTCTCACGCCTGGACCTGATGCTGCGGATCGGCTTCGAGCTCAGCGCCGGGGCAGCCATGTTGCATGCCGCCTGCATTCATCCGCGCCCCTTGCCAGGGGGCCGCCGGATTGCCGTGGCGGCGTGGAGCCTGGCGGCGCTGGTGGGTTTGTTGGCGCTGTTGGATGGGTTGCCGCACCTGTGGTGGTGGCTGCAGATCAGCGTTGCGTTGTTCGGTGCTGCGATCGTCGGCCTGCACACTTGGTCGTATCGAACCGAGCCACGCCCTTTTTCCCTGGTGCTTCGGCGCATGGGTGTGGTACTGGTCGGTGGCTGGGCATTGCTGACGATCTCGATCGCGACGACGGAGGGCCAGCCTGGGGTTCATCACATCATTGCCACGTCCGGCCCAATGGTCTGGTATGGGGTCATGGCGGCGGTGCTGCTGATGCTGCCCTTCCTGTCGAAGTCCGAGCAGGTGATGCGTGAGTTCGGCCTGCTCGCCGCGGTTACCAGCGCGGCAACCGCGCTCGACCTGCTGTTCGTGGCGGTGTTCTCAATCGGTGAATTCGCGTCCCTGACGCTTTCACTCTTTTTCGCGCTGACCGTCTACTCAGGGTCAAGGCAATGGCTTCTCGGTCGCTTGTTCGGAAAGAGCGTGCTCACCGCCGAACACATGTTCGAGCAGGTCTACCGTATCGCACGCGAGGTCGAAGTCCACCCCGAGCGCACAACCGTCTTGCTGTGTGGGTTGGTGCGCGAGCTGTTCGAACCGATTGAGCTGACTCTGGTCGAGATGCGTTCTGCTGCTGCCCGCGTGACCGGCGACGGTTCGACCATGCTGGTGCCGGTGCCGGTGCTGAGCGACGATGTCATCGATCACGGCGAATCCATTGTGATTCGGTTCGCGCATCGGGGGAGGAAGCTGTTTACGTCGGAAGACGCCAGGCTCTCCAACCGGATCGTGGACCAATTGCGGCGCGCCGTCGCCTATGACAAGGCGGTCGAGCAAGGGCGCGGCGAAGAACGCCTGCGCCTGGCCCAGGACCTGCATGACGACATTGGCGCGCGACTACTGACGCTGATGTACAAGGCTTCTTCGTCCGAGATGGAAGAGTATGTCCGCCACACATTGCAGGACCTCAAGACCCTCACGCGGGGCCTGGCTGCCACGAACCATCGGCTTTCTCACGCTGCTGCCGAATGGAAGTCGGACTTGACCCAGCGCCTCAGCGCGGCGCGGGTCGACCTGAGTTGGTCGTGCGAGATCGACGACGATGTGGTGCTCAGTGTCACGCAATGGTCGGCGTTGACCCGGGTGCTGCGTGAACTTTGCAGCAATGCCATCGCCCATTCGCAAGCACAGCGGGTCGACGTTGATTTCAGGCTGGACAACGACCGGTTGCACCTGATCGTGAGTGACAACGGCGTCGGCCGCGACCCGAAGTCGTGGTCCCACGGTCTGGGCATGGGCGGCGTTCGCAAGCGCGTCAAACAACTGGGTGGCGAGGTCGAATGGAGAGACTTCTACCCGCACGGTATCAGTTGCAGCGTCACGGTTCGGCAATTTTCCGCCAAGCGTTGAGCCAGGCCGGCCAGCATCCAATGCGGCACCCGGAGCGCCAATGAGAAGAGCCGGGACGGAACCCGGCACTTGATCCATATTCTTTGGGGTGGCTGATGGGGCTCGAACCCACGACAACAGGAATCACAATCCTGGACTCTACCAACTGAGCTACAGCCACCTTCGCGA
>JAYSVE010000762.1:0-3170 GCA_043718725.1 Methylibium sp. | reverse complement strand
ATCGGCAGCAGCACATCGGCGACATCGTGGGCCGCGGTCTTGAAGGGCGTGAGGGCGACCACCATTTCGGCGGCGCGCATCGCGGCCATCGCCGCGGCGCCGTCGGCGGCGTCGAGCCCGAGTTCAATATTCAGCAGCAGACAGGCCTTCAGCGGCCCGGCGGCGCCGGCCAGCATCTGCCCGGCATGCAAGCCACCGGGGCCGGGCAGCGCGCCGACCCATTGCGCGCCGACGCCGTTGGCCGATTCGCCCAGATAGCCCACGCTGGCGCCCGTCTGGTCGGCAATCCAGTTGGCCAGGGTCAACAGCGCTCCGGCCTGCGGATGATGGGCGGCCGCATTGCCGAGCAGAACCGCCTTGCGCTCGCCGCTCAGCAGCGAGTCGGCAATCGCCTGCGCGGGTGCGCCGGCCTGGCCGGCCATCGGCGCTCTGATGCCCTTGGCCGCACCGATCGCAGCGGCGATGTCGGCCAGGGCCTGGACCCAGGCGCTGGGCGCGGCGGACAGTCGCGTCGCCAGCGGCATCAGCCAATCGTCGTGGACGGCCTGAACGCTGTGCACCTTGGCGCCCTTGCGCGCGGCATGGCGGATGCGCTGGGCCAGCAACGGATGGTCCTTGCGCAGGAACGAGCCGATCACGAGCACACTTTGCAGGCTGGAGAGTGACGCGATCGAGCCGCCCAGCCAGCGCGCCGTCGGCGCCCCGCCGACCGTGGCCCCGAGGTTGCCGAAGTCGGCATGGCGCAGGCGGTGGTCGATGTTCTCGCTGCCCAGCCCGCGCACCAGCTTGGCCAGCAGGTGCAGCTCTTCGACCGTGCTGGTGCCGCCGCCCAAGGCGCCAATGGTCTTGGGGCCGTGGTCCAGGGAGATTTGCGTCAGGCCGCGCACCACGTAGTGCAGCGCCGTGGTCCAGTCGACCGTTTTCCATTCGCCGCCGTGTTTGATCATCGGCGCCGTCAGGCGGTGCTCGCTGTTCAAGGCTTCGTAAGAGAAGCGGTCGCGGTCGGTGATCCAGCATTCGTTGACGGCTTCGTTCTCGAGCGGGACGACGCGCATCACCTTGTTGGCCTTGACCTGAACGATCAGGTTGGTGCCGGTGCTGTCGTGCGGGCTGACGCTCTTGCGGCGCGACAGCTCCCAGGTGCGGGCGCTGTAGCGGAACGGCTTGCTGGTGAGCGCGCCCACCGGGCAGACGTCGATCATGTTGCCCGACAGCTCGGAGTCGATGGTGTCGCCGGCGATGGTGGTGATCTCGGAATGCTCGCCGCGGTGGATCATGCCCAGCTCCATCACGCCGGCCACTTCTTGGCCAAAGCGGATGCAGCGAGTGCAGTGGATGCAGCGGCTCATCTCTTCCATCGAAATCAGCGGGCCGACGTCCTTGTGGAAGACGACGCGCTTTTCTTCGGTGTAGCGCGAGCTGGAGCCGCCATAGCCCACCGCCAGGTCTTGCAACTGGCATTCGCCACCCTGGTCGCAGATGGGGCAGTCGAGCGGGTGGTTGATGAGCAGGAACTCCATCACCGACTGCTGCGCCTTCAGCGCCTTGTCGCTCTTGGTGCGAACGATCATGCCCTGCGTCACCGGGGTCGCGCAGGCCGGCATGGGCTTGGGCGCCTTCTCGATGTCGACCAGGCACATGCGGCAGTTGGCGGCGATGGACAGCTTCTTGTGATAACAGAAGTGCGGGATGTAGGTGCCGCACCGGTCGGCCGCGTGCATCACGACGCTGCCTTCGGGCACCTCCACCTTTTTGCCGTCGAGTTCGATTTCAATCATGTCAACGCCCTCTCCCGCCGGACGATGGCGGGGGTGGCGGCCGGGACCGCGCAGGCCTTGTGTTCGATGTGATGAATGAACTCATTGCGGAAGTGCTTGATCATCGCGCGCACCGGCATCGCCGCGGCATCGCCCAAGGCGCAGATGGTGCGTCCCTGGATGTTGTCGGCCACCGAGTTGAGGAGTTCGATGTCTTCCATGCGGCCCCGCCCATGCTCGACCCGGTCGACCATGCGGAACAACCAGCCCGTGCCTTCGCGGCACGGCGTGCACTGGCCGCAGCTCTCGTGCATGTAGAAGTAGCTCAGGCGCAGCAGGCTCTTGACCATGCAGCGGGTGTCGTCCATCACGATCACCGCGCCCGACCCCAGCATCGAGCCGGCCTTGGCGATGCTGTCGTAGTCCATGGTCACGTCCATCATGATGGACGCGGGCAGCACCGGCGCCGAAGAGCCGCCGGGAATCACGGCCTTGAGCGTGCGGCCCTGATTGGCGTTCTTAACGCCGCCGGCGAGTTCGAGCAACTTCGCAAACGGCGTGCCCAGCGGAATCTCGTAGTTGCCCGGCCATTGCACGTCGCCCACCACCGAGTAGATCTTGGTGCCGCCGTTGTTGGGCTTGCCGACCTCTAGGTAAGGCTGGCCGCCATGGCGGATGATCCAGGGCACCGCACCGAAAGTTTCGGTGTTGTTGATCGTGGTCGGCTTGCCATACAGGCCGTAGCTGGCCGGAAACGGTGGCTTGAAGCGCGGCTGGCCCTTCTTGCCCTCCAGCGATTCGAGCAAAGCGGTTTCTTCACCGCAGATGTAGGCGCCGAAGCCGTGCGCCGCATGCAACTGGAAGTTGAAGCCGCTTCCCAGGATGGCGTCGCCCAGGAAGCCTGCCGCCCGGGCCTCGTTCAACGCCAGCTCGAAACGGTCGTAGACCTCGAAGATCTCGCCATGGATGTAGTTGTAGCCGACGCCAATGCCCATCGCGTAGGCCGCGATCGCCATGCCTTCGATGACGATGTGCGGGTTGAACATCAGGATGTCGCGGTCCTTGCAAGTGCCCGGCTCGCCCTCGTCGGAGTTGCACACCAGGTACTTCTGGCCCGGGTACATGCGCGGCATAAAGCTCCACTTCAAGCCGGTCGGAAAGCCCGCACCGCCGCGCCCGCGCAGGCCCGAGGTCTTGACTTCGGCGACGACCTGCTCCGGCGTCATGCCGGGGCCACCGTCCTGACCCAGGATTTTGCGCAAGCCCAGGTAGCCGCCGCGCGCTTCGTAGTCTTTCAGGCGCCAGTTGCGGCCGTCCAGGCCGGCAAGGATCTGCGCCCCGATGTGCCGGTCGTGAAAGCAGGTCTCGACGCCGCTGGCCTGGAACTTGGAGAGGTCCAACATCGTCATCGGG
>JAYSVE010000761.1:0-3172 GCA_043718725.1 Methylibium sp. | reverse complement strand
CGTCGATCTTGACGAGGCCGGGCGAATGCACCGCGCAGGCGTTCGGGTTGTCGGCCAGGATCGCGTCGACGATCGGACGCGAATCCTCGTTGGCCTGGAAGGCGATGAAGACGTTGGACATGGCGTTACCTGGTTCAGCCCACGAGGCCGGCTTTTTTGCAGCGCGCATCCAGCACGCCGCGAATCTGTTGCAATGCCGCCTGCCCGGTTTCGCCCAGTGCCAGATCGGCCACCGGGGCCAGTGCCGCCTGCGCCCGCTCGGTCCAGGCGGCGGCCCAGCCCGCAATCAAATGCCGGTTCGCGTCGGACTCGGCGGCGGCCACCTTGACCACGGCGTCGATCCAGCGGGCGCTCTCGTCGTGCCACTCGGGCATGAAGGCGGTGAGCATGGCCACCGCCGTGCCGCCGCGCATCGCCAGCCCGTCGTCAACGAAGCGGCCGTAGATCAACGGGTAGAGCAAGCCATCGAGCGCGAGGTTTTGCGCGACGAACAACTCGAACGGGTCCTTCACGACCAGCGTGTCTTCGACATAGCGGCGCAGCACCTGCCAGCGCGGGTCGCTCAACCAGGCGTTCTTGCCGGCCTCGAGCACGCCGGGCTCGTCCAGCGCCAGGCCCAGCCGCGTGAGGTATTGCGCCGCGCCGAGGTGGTCGAGCGCATGGAACATGGCCGGTGCGGTGAAGGCGGTGCCCCAGCCATAGGCGCAGATCGAACAGTTGTTCATGTTGCCGCCCCAGGCCACGTGGCGCAGCGGCATCAACACATCGCAGGCCTCGGACCGCACCGCGTCGGGCATCTTGGCGACCAGGCCGCGCGAATCGACGAACTGGTAGTTCGATTCCATCGCGTCCTGCTGGCGCGCGCGGGTCGTCGTCCAGGTGGCGTAATAGAACTGGCGCGGGTCGCGCAGTACGTACCAGTCGGCCAGTTTGACGGCCGAGCGCGATGCGTCGAACAGTTCGTGCTCGGGGTCCCAGGTGGGCCGGTAGTGGAAGTTGGCCGAAGGTTGCGCGCCCAGCGTGGCCTCTTGATAGCGCGACGCCGGTTTGTCGCCACCGATGTAGCGCGCCACATGGTCGTAGGTCTGGCGCAGTGGCTGGATCTCGCGGGCCTGAAGGTCAATCGTCATCGGGCGGGTCCTCGTGCGGTCGTTGGGCGTTCAGGATCGGTGGCTCAGCGCTCAGTCTTCAAGCCGCTGCACCTTGTTCGTGGCGCAGAACTCGTCGAAGGCGGAGCGCGGCAAGACGAGTTCAACCGACAGCTCAGGCCAGCCGATCGAGAACTCGAAGGCAACCAGGCCGTTGTCGCGCTCGCCGGTGACGCGGACGAATTTGCGGGTCGCGTCGAACGGCGTGTCGTCTTGGGCTGGCGCGCTGGTTTGCATTCATGAACCTTCGGTCGGGTGATTGCTGCAATGCACAGGGTATGCCAGGGACGGTGGGAAATGCTCGAAATCCCGATAAAACTAGGGGAAACACCGATCAGGCGGCACCGGCAATTCTCCTTGCGCCACGCCGATCTGGAGGATGGGCCGCTGTCCTTCCCCATGGAAATGATTATTTGATCAATTTCCGGTCAGCGGGAATTCATCAAATCATCAAATTTGCGTCCGGCCGCAGGCAAGTTCCAGTTGACGCCGAGTTTGATGATCTCGATAATTTTTCATATGAACGCGCAAAGCGTACCGCCATTGCCACCCTTGCCACCCTTGCCGCCCTTGCCGTCCGACGCCGACCTGCGCCGGCTGGTTCATTTCTCGGCCGGCGACGGCCGCATCTGGTTGGCCAGCCAGCGCATGCTGCTGGTCCACAGCGCGGCGCTGGGTTCACTGCGGCGCGAGTTGATGGACAGCATCGGTCGCGTCCAGACGCGCCGCCTGCTGATGCGCGCCGGCTACGCCGCCGGCGAGCGCGACGCGGTGCTGGCGCGCCAGGTGCGCCCGCAGGCCTCGGTCTTCGACGCGTTTGCCGTGGGCCCGCAGTTGCACATGCTCGAAGGCGCGGTGCAGGTCACGCCGGAGCGGTTCGAGCTCGACCTCGAAGGCGGGCACTACCTGGGGCTCTACCGGTGGGACCACTCCTGGGAGGTCGAGACCCATGTGCGCGCGTTCGGGCCGCAGACCGAGCCGGTGTGCTGGATGCTGCTGGGCTACGCCTCCGGCTACACCAGTGGCTTCTTTGGCCGGCGCGCGCTGTACAAGGAGGTCGCTTGCAGCGCCTGCGGCGGTGACCATTGCCGCATCGAAGGCCGGTTCCAGACCGAATGGCCCGACGGCGACGAGATGGCGCGCGAGTACGACGCCGAATCCATGCTCACGCAAATGGGCGAGTTGCAGTCCAAGGTCGAGGCCCTGCGCACCCAGCTCGAAGCGGCCGACGAGTCCGGCCCGCTGATCGGCCGCTCGCGGGCCTTCGAGGCCACGCTGGAGCTGCTGCGCAAGGCCGGGCCGACGCAGGTCAACGTGCTGCTGACGGGCGAGACCGGCGTCGGCAAGGAGCGCTTTGCACGCGCGCTGCACCGCATGAGCGCGCGCGTCGACAAGCCCTTTGTCGCCGTCAACTGTGCCGCGCTGCCGGCCGAGCTGATCGAGAGCGAACTGTTCGGCGTCGAGAAAGGCGCGTTCACCGGCGCCAACACGGCGCGCGCCGGGCGTTTTGAGCGCGCCGACGGCGGCACGCTGTTGCTCGACGAAATGGGCGAACTGCCACTGCCCGCGCAGGCCAAGCTGTTGCGGGTGCTGCAGCAGGGCGAAGTCGAGCGCCTGGGGGCGACCCAGCCGCGCCGCGTCGATGTGCGGGTAATCGCCGCGACCAACGTCGACCTGGATGCCGCGGTCGCCGCCGGCACCTTCCGGCGCGATCTGCTGTACCGCTTGAATGTCTACCCGATCCGCATCCCGCCGTTGCGCGAACGGGTCGAGGACATCGAGTTGCTGGCCGAGCACATCCTGCAGCGCTTTACCGTGCTGCACGGCAAGCGCGTGCCGGGGTTCACCGACCGCGCGCTCGATGCGATGCGCCACCACACTTGGCCGGGCAATGTGCGCGAGCTGGAGAACCTGATCGAGCGCGGCGTGATCCTGGCCTGCCCCGGCGAGCCGATCGACGTGAGCGAGCTGTTCCCCAGCCTGCCGGGTGCGGCCACGACCGTCACGGTGAACGCCGCCGGCCA
>JAYSVE010000077.1:0-2356 GCA_043718725.1 Methylibium sp. | reverse complement strand
TCGCCGCGGCCGAGCTGTTCGCGCGCCACTTCGGCGTGCGGCGCGTGCTGGTGGTGTGCCCGACCTCGCTCAAGCACCAATGGAAGAATGAATTCGCGCGCTTTGCCGAGCGCGACGTGCAGGTGATCCACGGCCTGCGCGCGCAGCGCCAGCAGCAATACCGCGACGAGGCGTTCTGCAAGATCACCCACTACGAAACGCTGGCGCGCGACGCCGACCTGATCGCCGCCTGGGCCCCGGATCTCGTGATCGCCGACGAAGCCCAGCGCATCAAGAACTGGAACACCATCGCCGCCCGCGCGCTCAAGCGCATCGCCAGCCCATATGCCGTGGTGCTGACCGGCACGCCGCTGGAAAACCGGCTGGAAGAACTGATCTCGATCGTGCAATTCGTCGACCAGCACCGTCTCGGCCCCACCTGGCGCATGCTCGACGAACACCAATTGCGCGACGATGCCGGCCGCGTGATCGGCTACCGCGCGCTCGACCGCATCAGCCAGACCCTGGCGCCGGTGATGTTGCGCCGGCGCAAGGCCGAGGTGCTGACGCAGTTGCCCGAGCGCGTCGACACCCGCATCTTCGTGCCGCTGACCCCGCAGCAGCGTGTGCACCACGACGAAAACGGCGACATCGTCAATCGCATCGTCCGGCGCTGGCGCAAGACGGGCTACCTGTCCGACAGCGACCAGCGCCGCATGCAGTGCGCCTTGCAGAACATGCGCATGGCCTGCAACAGCACCTGGCTGCTCGACCACGAAACCGACCATGGCAACAAGGTCGACGAGTTGATGACCTTGCTCGACGAGCTGCTCGAAGCGCCCGACGCCAAGGCCGTGATCTTCAGCCAGTGGCTGGGCACGCACGAGCTGATCGTGCGCCGCCTGTCGAAACGCAATAGTGGCGCCGGCCAACGCCCCTGGGGCCATGTGCTGTTCAACGGCTTGGTGCCGGGCGACAAACGCGGCGCACTGGTCGAGCGCTTCCACTCGGACGCCGATTGCCGCCTCTTCCTCTCGACCGACGCCGGCGGCGTGGGCCTGAACCTGCAGCACGCGGCGGCCGTGGTGGTCAACATGGACCTGCCGTGGAACCCGGCGGTGCTGGAGCAGCGCATCGGCCGCGTCCACCGCATGGGCCAGTCGCGCGGCGTGCAGGTGGTCAACTTCGTCGGCCAGGGCAGCATCGAGGAGGGCATGCTGTCGGTGCTGGCCTTCAAGAAGTCGCTGTTCGCCGGCGTGCTGGATGGCGGCGAGAGCGAGGTCTTCTTGCAGGGCACGCGCTTGTCCAAGTTCATGGAGAGCGTGGAGCAGGTGGCCGGCGCGATGGGCGAGGCCGATGCGGATGCGACGGCCGAGCAGCACGCGGCGCCCGGTGTCGTTGGTGCTGCGCCACCCGATGCGACCGACCTGCCGCGGACGCCGGGCGACAGACCCGATACCACCGCTGCCGAGGCCGGCGTCCTGGCTGACGAAGCGATGGCCGACGAAGCTGTGGCCCACGAGGTGGCCGAAGTGCCCGCCACCAGCGCAACGCCCGCCACCGAGGCCGCCGACCCCTGGGCCGCGCTGCTCGAAGCGGGGGCGGCGTTGCTGCAGGGCTTGGCGACGGCGCGCGCTTCGGGTGGCGCCGGGCCGGCCGCCGCGCCGATCACGATCGAACGCGACCCGGTCACCGGCCAGGCCAGCGTGCGGCTGCCGCTGCCCGAACCGGCTGTGCTGCAGCGGCTGGCCAAGGCGCTGGAGCCCTGGCTGCGATGATTTCAGCGTCGGCCGGGCCTGCCAGGCCCTGGACAAATTATCAATTGAATTGCAGATTTGTCCACGACCGGTTAGATTCGCCGCATGCTCCCCCGCCACGCCCAGCGCCAGCTCGAAGACCTCGCGCGCTGGTACCCGGTCATCGCCATCACCGGGCCGCGCCAGTCGGGCAAGACCACCCTGGTGCGCCTTGCCTTTCCCGCCAAGCCCTATGTGTCGCTCGAAGACCCGGATACGCGCGAGACGGCGCTGGCCGATCCGCGGCGCTTTCTGGCGCAATTCGACGCAGGTGCGGTGATCGACGAGGCGCAGCGCGCGCCGGCGCTGTTCTCGTTTTTGCAGACGCGTGTCGATCAAGACCGGCATGACGGCAAGGCGCTGGCCCCCTGGGTGCTGACGGGTTCACAGCATTTCGGGCTCATCGCACCGATCACGCAATCGCTGGCCGGGCGCGTGGGCTTGGTGCATTTGCTGCCGTTTTCGTTGGGCGAACTGCAACAGGCCGGCCATCCGCTGGCGCGCGCACCGCTGGAGCAACTGCTGTGGCACGGCCTGTACCCACCGGTGGTGGACCGCGGCGTTCCGCCCGGCGTGTGGTA
>JAYSVE010000760.1:0-3174 GCA_043718725.1 Methylibium sp. | reverse complement strand
GCGCGCAGTTCGATGGGCCGGTGGTGGCCATCGAGCCGGCCATCAAACCGGCGGCGCAGCGCACCCGCTCCGGCGTGGTCGGCGTGCTGGCCACCCGGCGCACCGTCGCCAGCGCCAGCGTCGCCCGGCTGGTCGGTGCCCATGGCCAGGACGTGCGCGTTCTGTTGCAGGCCTGCCCCGGGTGGGCCGAACTGGTCGAGCGCCATGAGCTGACCGGCGAGCGCACCGAAGCGCTGGTCGAGCGCCACGTCGCCCCGCTGCTGGCGCAAGGCGCGGACACGCTGGTGCTGGGCTGCACGCACTACCCGTTCCTGCGGGCGGTGATCGAGCGGCTGGTCGGCCCGCAGGTCGAGGTGATCGACCCGGCGCCGGCGGTCGCGCGCCAGCTCGCCCTGCGCGTCGGCCCCGGCGTGGACAGGGCAGCCCCGGCCGGCGTCGAACGCTTCTGGACCAGCGGTTCGGTGCCACAGGTCCAGGCCGTCATCCACGCCCTGTGGGGCCGTCCGGCGCAAGTTCTGGGCCTGCCAGCATGAGTTCGTCGAACGGTCTCGAGGGCGAATGCTGCGAGGTGCCGCGCCCCGCCTGCCTGACAACCGTGGGTTGGGGTCGCGACCGGTCGGCTTCGATCCGGGGGGCCCCATGACCCGCACGCTGATGTTGTGCGCGGATGATTTCGGCCTGGACTCGGGCATCTCGATCGCGATCGCCCGGCTGGCCCGGGCCGGGCGGGTGAATGCGGTGTCGTGCATGAGCACCGGCGCCAATTGGGCCGACGACGCCGCCTGGCTCGGCGGCCTGCCCGCCTCGGTGAGCCTGGGCCTGCATGTCAACCTGACCCACGGCAAGCCGCTGAGCCGGCGGTTGGCGAAGATCTGGCCGACGCTGCCAACGCTGCCGCGGCTGATGCTGCAAGCGCACCTGGGCCTGCTGCCACGCGCCGCGCTGCGGGCCGAGATCCATGCCCAGCTCGCCGCCTTCGTGCGCGCCATCGAGAAGCCGCCGAGCTTCATCGACGGACACCAGCATGTGCACCAACTGCCGCTGGTGCGCAGCATTCTTCTCGACGCGGTGGAGCACATCCAGCCGATGCCCGCGCTGCGCAGCACGGCCCCGCTGCTGGGCCCGGCGGCGGGCCTGAAGCGCTGGGCGATCGAACACAGCGGCGGGCTGGGGCTGGCGCGCGACCTGCGGCGGCGCGTGATCCCGCACAACCCGGCGCTGCTGGGGGTCTACGATTTTGCCGAAACCGACTACCGCAAGCTCATGCAGGGCTGGCTGAACTGCCTGCCACACGAAGGCGGCTTGTTGTGCTGCCATCCGGGCGGCCTGGCCGAAGGCGGTGCGCACGACCCGATCGGCAGCGCGCGCGTGCGCGAGTTGAACTACCTCGGCAGTGACGACTTTGCCCACGACCTGGCCGCCGCGGACGTGACGCTGGGCCCGGTCTGGAAGTAGGCGGCGCGTCGGCCGCTGCCCGCCCACCCGGGGGGCGGGGTCCGGGATGGGACGGACCGGCGCCCGTCAGTCCACCTTCGCGCCGGAATTTTTGACGACCTGGGCCCACTTCTTCGTCTCGCTCGCAATGAAGGCGGCGAACTCGGCCGGGGTCGTCCCGCCCGGAATCGCGCCCTGCGACAGCAGCCGTTCCTTCAGCGCCGCGCCGCCCAGCGCCTTGGCGCTTTCCTGCTGGAGCCGGTTGACGATGTCGGCCGGCGTGCCGATTGGCGCCAGCAGGCCAAACCAGGAGCTGGCGTCGAAGCCCTTCACCGGGCCGGCCTCGGCGATGCTGGGCAACTCGGGCACTGCGGCGCTGCGTTGCGCACTGGTGACGGCCAGGCCCTTGAGCTTACCGGCGCGGATGTGCGGCAAAGCCGACGGCAGGTTGTCGAACATCAGGTCCATGGTGCCGCCGATCAGGTCGAGCAGGGCCGGCCCGGAGCCGCGGTAGGGGAAGTGCACCATGAAGGTCCCGGTCATGGCCTTGAACAGTTCGCCGCTGAGGTGGATGGACGTGCCGTTGCCGCTGGAGGCCATGTTCAGCTTGCCGGGGTGAGCGCGGGCGTAGGCAATGAGATCGGCGACGCTGTCGATCCTGAGCGCCGCGGCCTTGGCCGGGTTCAGCACCAGCACGTTGGGCACGCCGGCCACCAGCGTGATCGGCGCAAAGTCGCGCACCGGGTCGTAGGGCATCTTGGGGTACAGCGCGGCGTTGATGGCGTGCGTGCCCACCGTGCCCATCAGCAGCGTGTGGCCGTCGGCCGTTGACTTGGCGACCAGGTCGGCGCCGACATTGCCCCCCGCACCGGGTTTGTTTTCGATCACGAAGGTCTGCCCGAATACCCGGCCCAGCTCGGGCGCCAAGGCGCGCGCCAGGATGTCGGTCGTGCCCCCGGGCGCGAACGGCACGACGATGCGCACCGGCTTGGCCGGCCAGGCCTGGGCCTTTGAAAACGTCGGCAGCACGGCGGCGCCGGCGAAAGCGATCAGTTGGCGGCGGCGAATCGAATCCATCAAGTCACTCCAGCGGGTTCCACCCCACGGCGCGAGGCCCGCGTGCAGTGTGGCGCAGCGCGCAGGCCGCAGCCCCCGGGCTTGCCCGAGGGGCATGGCTTTGCCACGATGCTCATGCCCCCGCGGGGGCGGACGGCGCCATCGTCGGCCCGGGGGGCGCACTCAGGCGGTGCGAATCACCGAAATGTGCTCGGTGCCGCTCTCCGGCAGCCAGACCTCGCCGGGGCGGCCGAGAATCTGGCGGATGTGGGTCGGCTTGCGCGGGAATTCGAAGCGGGTGAACTTCTCTGTCGCCGGGTCGAAGCGCTGCATCACGTTGTCGCCCCATTCGCTGACCCAGATGATGTCTGCCTTCGGGCAACGGGAACACGCGCTTTTCGCGGCTCGGCCAGGCCACGCGCACGACAGCGTTCTGGCTAACGTCGGTGATCCAGGCGGCCTTGTCGGGCCCCTGGATCACGCCGTGCGGAGACGACGAGCCTCCCAGCGCGATCAGCTCGGTGCGACCGGTGGCCGGGTCGAACCAGCCCAGGTGGCCGCTGCGCTGGGCGGTGAACCAGACCCCGCCGTCGGGGGCCGGCGCCAGATCGTGAATGCCGGTGGGGCGCGCCGTGCCCAGGGGCCAGGACTGCAAGGCGGGGCGGGGCTGGCCCCACACCGCGC
>JAYSVE010000759.1:0-7475 GCA_043718725.1 Methylibium sp. | reverse complement strand
TTCCACTTCTTCGGGCAAGAGCAAGGTGTCGCGCAGCGCGTCGATCTTGTTCAGCACCACAAAGCGCGATATCGCCTGGGTGCTGAGGTGGTCGCGCCAGATCGCCATGTCGGACTTGGTGACACCGGTGTCCGCGCCCAGCACGAACACCGTCGCATGGGCGCTCGGCAGCAGGTTCAGGGTCAGCTCCGGTTCGGCGCCGATGGCGTTCAAACCCGGCGTGTCCAGCACCACCAGCCCCTGTTTGAGCAAGGGGTGCGGATAGTTGATCAGCGCGTGGCGCCAGGCCGGCACCTGCACGCGGTCGAGATCGTCGACCGGAGGGTTGTCCTCGAGTCGTTCGTCATGCCAGAACCCCAACTCACGTGCCCGCTCCTTGTGCATCCACTCGGTATGCGTCACCTCCAGCAACGCCTGGGCCAACTGCTCCACATCGTCCACCGGCAAGGGCATGTGGCGCCAGGCTCGCGGCTGCGAGCGCAGTTCGCTCAGTGGCAAGCCCTCCAGCCGGGACTCGATGGGCAGCAGCGACAAGGTGGGAGCCTGGGACGCCTCCCAGGCCAATTCGACCGGACACATCGTCGTGCGCCCGGGTGATGCGGGCAACACGCGCCGGCCGGCGTCGGAGAAGAAGATGGCGTTGATCAGCTCCGACTTGCCGCGCGAAAACTCGGCCACGAAAGCAACGATGAGCTTGTCGCTGACGAGGCGCCCGCGCAGTGTGTCGAGTTGCGAAACCATCGGGCCATCGATCAGTTCGTGGGACTCGAGGAACTGCCGCATGCCATCCAGGTGTTCGATCAGGCGGTTGCGCCAACCGCTCAAGGCATCAAGACTTCCGACAAAGGATGGGCTCATGAAATGGCACGCTGAACGCCGGAAAACTTCCCGCAGATCATGGTAGCTCAACGCCTGCGGCCCAGACGGGTTGAAACATATGCTCACCAAAAGAACGGGCCTCTGGGTTCGCGTCTCGTTAAGCAATGCACGAACTTGCGGCAACGACCCATCACAGGCGCCACACGTCGCACCTCAGCTTCATCGCCGTTGACAGCCCGGACAATAGAAAGTGGCGCGTTGACCCTGCACCACGCGCCTCACCATCGAAGCGCAACGAAGGCATGGCTGACCGGCTCGACCATAGACACCGGCCTGGAGCTGAAAGGCGCCAGCCAGTCCGTGGGCATCGCGGAAGTCGCGCAAGGTCGAGCCCCCCAGCGCCAGCGCCCTGGACAGCGTCTGGCGCAGCGCCTGGACAAGCCGATCGCAGCGTGCCAGGCCAAGTCGACCGCACGCGGTGCGCGGGTCGATGCCGGCGGCGAACAAGGCCTCGCAGGCGTAGATGTTGCCCGCGCCGACCACGACCGTACCGGACAACAACACCTGTTTGATCGCCGCGCTGCGCCCGCGCGTGGCGGCGTGCAGATGGGCGCCGTTCAACGCCGGATCGAAGGGCTCCAGGCCCAGGTTGACCAACAGCTTCGCGGCGGGGTCCTGGTCCAGCGCCGACGACCAAACCACGGCGCCGAAGCGCCGCGGATCGGTGAGCCGCAACGTGCCGTGCGAGGTCACCAGGTCAAAGTGATCGTGTGGCGCGGGCGCGGGCGCGGGCGCAGCGTCGGAGAACGCCAGGGAGCCCGACATTCCGAGGTGAATCAGCAGCCCGCCACGCTGCAGGGGAAGCCACAGGTATTTGCCGCGCCGCGAGACCGCGCCGACGGTCTGTCCGATCAAGGTCGACGGCTCGCAACCCAGCGGCCAACGCAACGGCTTGCCGAGTCTGGCTGCGACGACCTGCGCGCCGAAAATGCGCTGAACAAAACTCAGGCGCGTGACTTCAACTTCAGGAAGTTCTGGCATGGGCGGAATTATCGCGGCGCAGTCGCATCACACCGCGACAGGGTTCACGCCGGCGCGCAAACCGCGCTGCCCGCAAGGTCGTCACCAACGCGACTGCACGCGTGGCGCGGCCTAGAATGAATGCCAGCCTCAGGAGCCTCCGATGCCAGCCCTTCCCCCGCGAACCGCCGCAGCGCGCGCGCTGATCGCCACTGTCGCTGCGATGGCGCTCGGCCTGCCTGCCTCCGGCGCGGCCGTGCTGCCCGCCAAGGTTGAAAATTCCGGCTTGGACGCGCAGCTTTTCTACCAGTTGCTGATCGGCGAGATTGAGTTGCGCAGCGGCGAGGCCGGCAATGCGTTCGAGGTCTTGCTCGACGCGGCGCGGCGCGCCAAGGACGAGCAGTTGTTCCGCCGCGCCACCGACATTGCGCTTCAGGCCCGGTCGGGCGACCAGGCCCTCGCGGCCGCCAAGGCCTGGCGCGCCAGCCTGCCGGAATCGCAGGAGGCGTTGCGCTACATCGTGCAGTTGCTGGTGACCCTGAACCGGACTCCGGAGACCCTGGAGCCGATGCGCGCGTTGCTCAAGATCGCGCCAGTCGCCCAGCGCTCGGCGGTGATCAATTCGTTGCCGCGCTTTTTCACCCGCGCCGCCGACCGTGGCCAGGCCGCCGCCTTGATCGAACAAGCGCTGCAGCCTTATGTCGAAGCGCCGGAAACGCGCGTCGCCGCGCGCGTCGCCTTGGGGCGGGCCTGGCTGGCCGCGCCAGACGCCGCGCGGGCGATCGAGCTGGCCCGCCGCGCCCATGCGCTGGAACCGGCGAGCGAGGCGCCGGCCATGTTGGCCATCGAAATGCTGCCGGGCACCGAAGGCGCCGAGCAAGTCATCGCCGGCCACCTCTTGGCCAAGCCCGACAGCAACGGGGTGCGGCTGATGTATGTCCGCGCGCTCACGGCGTCTCAGCGCTATTCGGATGCGATTGCCCAACTGGAGTTGGCCACGCAAATCGACCCCAAACTTGCGCCACCGTGGTTGACCCTGGGGGCCCTGCACCTTGAGCTGCGGCACCCGACGCAGGCCAATGCCGCGCTGAACACCTACGTTCGACTGGTGCAGTCCGGTTCGGCGGAGAAACCGGCTTCACCCGACGCTACGCCCGAGGACGACGAGGAGGCTCCGACCCCACGCGAAGATGGCCTGACCCAGGCCTGGTTGCTGCTGTCCCAGGCGGCTGAGCAACAGGGCAACTTCACCGCCGCGGAGTCCTGGCTGGGCAAGGTCGACAACCCGCAGCGTCTGCTGGAGGTGCAGTCCCGCAGGGCCACGCTGATGGCCCGGCAGGGCAAGGTCGGCGAGGCGCGTGAGCTGATCCGCCGCGTGCCCGAAAAGGGCCCGGACGACGTGCGGGCCAAGCTTCTCGCCGAAGCGCAAGTGCTGCGCGAGGTCAAGCAGTGGAGCGAAGCGAACGCGGTGCTGACACTGGCGAACCAGAAGTTCCAGAACGACGCTGACCTGCTGTACGAGCAGTCGATGATCGCCGAGAAGCTCAACCGCATGGACGACATGGAGCGGCTGCTGCGCCGCGTCATCGAGATCAAGCCCGACCACCACCACGCCTACAACGCGCTCGGCTATTCGCTGGCCGAACGCAGCCTGCGCCTGCCCGAAGCCAAGAAATTGATCCAGAAGGCGCTGGAGCTGAGCCCGGGTGAGCCGTTCATCACCGACAGCCTCGGTTGGGTCGAGTACCGCATGGGCAATCGCGACGAAGCCCTGCGCCTGCTGCGTGGCGCGTACAAGTCCCGTCCCGACCCGGAGATCGCCGCCCATCTGGGTGAGGTTTTGTGGGTCAGTGGGCAACGCGATGAGGCCAAGCGCGTCTGGGGCGAAGGTCGCAAACGCGATTCCGCCAACGACGTGTTGCGCGAAACCCTGGCGCGCTTGCGGGTTGATTTGTGAACCTTCGGCGCCTGGCTTGCTGGCCATTGTGGATGGCCTTGCTGGGCGGTTGCGCGATCGCGCCGAGGTCGAACCCATCGCCCAGCGAGGCCTTGTCCGGGCGCCTGACGCTTCGTGTTGAAGCCCACGAGGGCGCGGCCCCGCGGTCCCTGAGCGCGGCGTTCGAATTGCAAGGCAATGCCCAAAACGGCAGCCTCAACCTTGCTACGCCGCTGGGCACGGTCCTGGCCCAGGCGCGCTGGTCGCCAAAACAAGTGGTGCTGGCCACGCCGCAAGGAGAAAGCAACTTCACCGATCTGGATGCGCTGACACGCGAGGTGCTGGGTGAAACGGTGCCGCTGGTCGCACTGTTCGACTGGCTGCGCGGTCGCCCCTGGCCAGGCGCTGCCAGCCGTTCCCTGGTGCCCGCCAGCGAGCCGGGTTTTCAACAGCTTGGCTGGGCCGTCAGTTTGGCGCGCTTTGATGAAGCCTGGATCGCGGCCCAGCGCGACCAGGCACCGGCCGTGACCATGCGCGCCAAGCTGGACCGGCCCTGAAGGCGTCGACATGGCGGTTCGTGCCCTCTACGATGTGCCGGCGCCGGCCAAGCTGAACCTGTTCTTGCATGTCCTCGGGCGCCGGGCCGATGGGTTCCATTTGCTGGAGTCGGTCTTCGTGCTGATCGATTGGTGCGACACCTTGCACTTCGAGTTGCGATCCGATGGCGGCTTGGCCCGGCACGACCTGGGAGCCACGCTGCCGGCGGATGATTTGTGCCTGCGCGCCGCACGCGCCTTGCAAACCCGCAGCGGCACCGCGCTCGGCGCGGACCTCTCGATCGCCAAGTCCGTTCCCTGGGGCGCCGGCATGGGCGGCGGAAGCTCCGACGCCGCATCGACGCTGCTGGCCCTGAACAAACTCTGGGGCCTGCACTGGCCGCTGCCCGCGCTGATGAGTCTGGGCTTGAAACTCGGCGCCGACATTCCTTTTTTCCTCGGTGGGCACAACGCCTTCGTCGAAGGGATTGGCGAACGACTCACGCCGCTGCCCTTGCCCCGGCAATGGCTGGCGGTTCTCAAACCGCCAGCGAGCGTCGAGACCGGGCGCATTTTTGAGAGTCCGACGCTGGTCAGAAACACCGAAACTGTTATAGTTGAGGGCTTGATTGCGAGCGAGCGAGAGGGGGTCGAACGCGATTTCGGACCGATTCTGGGCGGGTTTGGGCGCAACGATTTGCAGCCTCCCGCTCAAAGCAGTTGCCCCGAGATTGCGCAGGCCGCCGGGCTGCTTGAAGCCACGTTCGGCAACAGCCGCATGACGGGGTCGGGCAGTGCGGTGTTTGCAAGAGCAGGTACGGACGCTCAACCCATGGCGACAATGCCGGCGCCGACACAGGCCGGATGGGTGGGACGGATGTGCCGCAGTCTCGTGCTTCATCCCTTGGTTGGGTGGGCGCCGGACTGACAAAGTTCAGGTCCGCAGCAATCGCTGTGGTCCCGTGTAGGGGAGTCGCCAAGTTGGTCAAGGCATCGGATTTTGATTCCGACATGCGAGGGTTCGAGTCCTTCCTCCCCTGCCAGATTTTTTCGACCCCGGGTTCCACCGGACGGGTGCCGGCCGCAGTCGCGCATGAACTTTCGCGCTTTCCGGTGGTGGCCGATCGGGCAACTGCGGCGTCCGGCCTGAGTGCAGGCAGGCTGAGCAAATGAGGCTGGACGGAGGGAACGTGCTTTTCAACACCGTGCTGTTCACTGGCAGAGCGAATCCG
Organism: Methylibium sp.; assembly: GCA_043718725.1. Taxonomy (GTDB): domain Bacteria; phylum Pseudomonadota; class Gammaproteobacteria; order Burkholderiales; family Burkholderiaceae_C; genus LGRD01. Next base: position 1,932 of record JAYSVE010000759.1, on the reverse strand, counting down.
CTGCTGTCGCAGGAGATTGCCGCGCAGTTGGGCGTCGAGCTTGGCAAGGCCAAGGTCGGCCGGTTCTCCGATGGTGAGGTCGACATCGAGATCCACCAGAACGTGCGCGCCCGCGACATCTTCGTCGTGCAACCAACCTGCGCGCCGACGAACGAAAACCTGATGGAGCTGTGCATCATGGTCGACGCGATCAAGCGTGCGTCGGCACGGCGCGTCACCGCCGTCATTCCGTACTACGGCTACGCCCGGCAAGACCGGCGCCCGCGCTCGACCCGCGTGCCCATCAGCGCCAAGGTCGTTGCCAACATGCTCGAAGCAGTCGGCGTCGAACGGTTGCTGACGATGGACTTGCACGCCGACCAGATCCAGGGTTTTTTCAACATCCCGGTCGACAACATCTATGCGTCGCCGGTGCTGTTGTCGGACCTGCAGTCCAAACGCTACACCGACCTCGTGGTCGTCTCGCCCGACGTCGGCGGCGTGGTTCGCGCCCGGGCGCTGGCCAAGCAACTGGGTTGCGACCTGGCGATCATCGACAAGCGCCGCCCCAGGGCCAACGTGTCCGAGGTGATGCACGTGATCGGTGAAACCGATGGCCGCAACTGCGTGATCATGGACGACATGATCGACACCGCCGGCACCCTCGTCAAAGCCGCCGAGGTGCTGAAGGAGCGCGGCGCAAAAAGCGTCTACGCCTACTGCACCCACGCCGTCTTCTCGGGCCCGGCCATCGAGCGCATCAAGGCGTCGGCGCTCGATGAAGTCGTCATCACGAACACCATCCCGCTCAGCGAGGATGGCAAGAAATGCAAGAAGGTCCGCCAGTTGTCGGTGGCGTACCTGTTCGCCGAAACGATTCGCCGGATATCCGATGGCGAGTCGGTCACGTCTTTGTTTGCGGAGCAGAACTCCAACCTCTGAGCCGCAAGCGGGGCAGCGGCTGTCAGCCGTTGCAAGCCGGGTCGCGAGACCCATTGATGCAATCAACCTGGTCGCGGGTGATTGCCACTACTGGAGTACCACATGAAATTCGTCGCTTTTGAGCGTACGCTGCAGGGGACCGGAGCGAGCCGCCGCCTGCGCAACGCCGCCAAGGTGCCTGGCATCGTCTACGGGGCCGGAACGCCCGCCATGATCGAGCTGGACCACAACGCCCTGTTCTTCGCCCTGAAGAAGGAAGCCTTCCACTCGTCGATTCTGGAGATGGATCTCGCCGGCAAGTCCGAGCAAGTCCTGCTGCGCGACTACCAGATGCACCCGTTCCGACCGATCGTGCTGCACATCGACTTCCAGCGCGTCGACGCCACGACCAAGATCACCAAGAAGGTGCCGCTGCACTTCATCAACGAGGAAAATTCGCCGGCCGTCAAGACCGACAGTTGTGTGGTGAATCACGTCGTCACCGAGTTGCGCATCCAGTGCCTGGCCTCGCAACTGCCCGAGTTCCTGACCGTTGACCTGGGCACCTTGGCCAAGGGCCAGTCGCTGCATGTCAACGACATCAAGCTGGCCGACGGCATCAAGGTGATGACGCAGGGCAAGCCGAATCCCGTCATCGTCTCGGTGTCGGCCCAGGCGGCCGAAGAAGAAGTCGTGGCAGCACCGGTCGTGACCGCGGCCGCGGCGGCGCCGACCAAGGCCAAGAAGACCGAAAAGCAGAACAAGAAGTAAGCCGGCAACGGGCTCCTCGGAGCTTGCCTTCGAGCCCCGCATCAGCGGGGCTTTTCTTTTGCTGTTTCGAAAAGTGCGCCGAGGCGCGGCCACGATAATCGCGCCCATGATTCGTTTGCTGGTGGGCCTGGGCAACCCTGGGCCGGAATATGAACAGACCCGTCACAACGCCGGCTTTTGGTGGACAGACGCCGTCGCCGCCAAACTCGGCGCCAGACTCACTCCGGAGCGCAGTTACTTCGGCCTCGCCGCACGGGTCAG
>JAYSVE010000758.1:0-3177 GCA_043718725.1 Methylibium sp. | reverse complement strand
GCACCGCCTCCAAGGTGATCGGCGACGTGGCCGCGCTGGCGCTGCTGCCCGACGACTCGAAGACGCGCCTGAAGGGCAAGCCCGAAGGCAAGAAGATCGTCGCCTGGAGCGAACCCATGCCGCTGGCCGACGTCAAGGCCATCGGCAAGGCCCTGGGCTGCTCGATCAACGACGTGCTGCTGGCCTGCGTGGCCGGGGCCATCGGTGCCTACCTGCTTGACAAGGGCGACGACCCGACCGACCAGGAGATCCGCGCGATGGTGCCGGTCAACCTGCGCCCGCTGGACAAGGCCTGGCAACTGGGCAACCGCTTCGGCCTGGCGCCGCTGACCTTGCCGATCGGCATCAACAACCCGATCGCGCGCGTCTTCGCGGTGCGCGCTCGCATGACCGAGCTGAAAGACAGCTACCAGCCGCTGCTGGCCTTTGCCGTGCTGTCAGTGGCGGGCCTGATGATCAAGCCGGTGCAGGACGCGATCCTGGGCATGTTCGCCAAGAAGGCCACCGCCGTGATGACCAATGTGCCCGGTCCCGCCGTGCCGCTCAAATTCTGCGGCTCAACCTTGCGCCAGACCCTGTTCTGGGTGCCCGCCTCGGGCGACATCGGCATGGGCGTCAGCATCCTGTCGTACGGCGGCGGGGTGCAGTTCGGGCTGATCACCGACCGCAAGCTGTGCCCCGACCCGCAGGCAATCATCGACCGCTTCGAGCCTGAGTTTCAGAAGCTGCTGACGGTGACGTTGATGTTGCCTTGGGGGGAGGCGGCTTGAGTTGCTTGCGCTGTTGGTGCGTGGTCGGTGTTCAACGGCTGCGCTTCACGCAAACGTAGGCGCGATCGCGCAAACCGCCGCAGTGCGGATGTGAGCGCGTCCATGACCACTGAAGCAGTCCACACCACGGCTGTCCACATGGCAGGCCCCGGCGGTAAACTGGTCTCTTGACAGGAGCTCGCCATGAAGTCCCCTCGCGTCATTTCAGACCCCGAGATCCTCGGTGGAACGCCTGTGTTCATCGGCACGCGAGTACCGGTTCGCATCCTCTTCGAGCACCTGGAGGCGGGCGATCCGCTGGAAGTCTTCCTTGAGGACTTTCCCTCCGTGAGTCGGGAACTTGCGGTTCAGGTCCTCGAAGACGCCAAGACGGCTCTCATGCTCGATGCGCATCCTGCTTGACGAATCGGTACCCGGCCGCCTTGGCCCTTTGCTGACAGGGCACGCAACGTTCACCGTTCAGCGCAGAGGCTGGGCCAGCATCAAGAACGGCAAACTTCTCGCGCTCGCCGCTGATGAGTTCGACGTGCTGTTGACCGCCGACAAAGGCATGGAGCATCAACAAAATCTGGCTGCATTGCCGGTAGCGATACTCATCGTGCTCGCTCGCAGCAATCGCATCGAAGACCTCGCGGCAGCGGTGCCGGCCATCTTGTCGGCACTCGCAGAACTGAAGCCGCGAACGCTGCGGAAAGTTGCCGCCTGACCCGTTGGCGGTGCCTCGCGCGAGGAAGGGCGAGTGCGTGAGCCCGCCCTACCGCAGGTTCCCCGTATGCCCCAATGAATACCGCCCCGGCTGCGGCCACACGGTCAAGCCGTGGGGTTCGAGGCCGACCTTGACCTTGTCGACCGCGCCGGTGTCGGTGTCGAAGCGGTACACGACGTTGTCGTAGCGGCCCGACAGCCACAGGTACTTGCCGTCGGCGCTGACGTTGCCCATGTCGGGGCTGCCGCCACCGGGGATGGGCCAGTTCTTGGTGACCGCGCCGGTGGCGAAATCAACCACCGAGACGCTGCCCTTGCCCAGCGGCTTGCCGCGCACCGTGTTGCTGCCGCGGTTGGCCACGTACAGGCTCTTGCCGTCGCGGCTGGGGTACAGGCCGTGGGTGCCGACACCCGTGGCGATGAAGCCGACCTGCTTGAACGTCTCGAAGTCGACCACGTGCACGCCGTCGGCCATCATGTCGGCCACATAGAAGAGCTTGCCGTCGGGCGACGCGCGCACGTCCTGCGGCATGCCGCGGGTGGTGCAGATTTCGGCGCCCAACTGGCTCGGGTCGGGCACGAACTTGGGCTTCTTGCCGGGCTTGGCGATCACCGCCAAGGCGTCCGGCCGGTTGAAGTACTGGCTCAGTGCGATCGTGCCCACCACCTTGCGCTGGACCAGGTCGACCTTGGTGATGGAGCCGTTGAACTCGCAGGTGAACAAGGCGAAGCGGCCGTCGATCGAGAAGTCGGCATGGTTGATGCCGGCGCACAGCGGGGTGTTGATGGTGTATTGCAGCTTCATGCTGACCGGGTCGCGAAAGTCGAGCCGCTTGTAGGCCTCGGCCACGACGATCGCGTACATGCCGTCGGGCGACCAGTACATGTTGTACGGGTCGTCGACGGCGATCGACGCGCCGGGCTTGCCGGTCTTCGGGTCGACGGGGGTGAGGCTGCCGTCGGTGCGGCCCTCGGCATTGTTGGCCACCCACAGCACGCCCAAGTCCCACGACGGCACCACATGCTGCGGGTTGATGCCGACCTTGAAGGTGTCGACCACCTTCAGCGTCGCCGGGTCGATCACCGACACCGTGTTGGCCGCGCGATTGGGCACGTAGACGCGCTCCAGCGCGCCGGCCACGGCGGGGCTCATGCGGTTGGCGCCGACCTCGCTGTACAGGTTGCGCGCGTCGGGCACGGGCGGCATCCCGGGCACGGTGTTGACGCTGGTGGCCGGCGCGGCGGCCGAGGGGGTTGCCGCCGGTGTGGCGGTCTGTGCCGACACGAACCATGCGGCCGAGCCGAGAACGGTGAAGCCGAGGCCGGCGATGAGCGCGTGTTGTGGACGCATGCGGAAGTCCTGAAGGTTGAAAGTAGATCGATCGGAAAGCTCGTCGTGCCGTCATTCAACGCCGGCTGTGGCTGTTCGCGTTGACCGCGCCGCGGATGGCCGCCACGCTGCGCGCCACGATCAGGTCCACCCCGATCTGGCCCAGCGCCGCGCTGGCCGCGCGCGGGTCGCCCGCCACGCCGTCGGCGTCGGCGGACTTGGAGCTTGCTGCCATGCGCTCGGGCCGCACCAGGGAGGCATCGACGGCCATCAGCAACGACGTGTCGGCCGCGCCGGCGTGCGTGCCGATCTGCGCGTCGCTCAAACCCTTGTCGCGCAGCGCCTGCGCGTAGGCCGTCTGCACCACGTGGT
>JAYSVE010000757.1:0-3179 GCA_043718725.1 Methylibium sp. | reverse complement strand
CGTGCGCAATCACGTACGCCTGGGCAAAGTCACCGGGCGAGCCCAGGCGTGTTTTCATCGTCTCGTAGAACCCGAGATCGATGTAGACCTTCTCGTCGCCGGGGCAATAGAACGGGCCCATGGCCGCCTGGCCCGACCCGCAAGCGGTGACCTCGGAGCCCCGGAACAATCTCAGTTTCGGCTCGCGATAGGTGCCGCCCATCTTCTTGAACTGGGCGCGCCAGACGTCTTCGGTGTCGGCCAACACGGTCGAGACAAATCGCGCCAGCTTGTCGTCCGCCGGGGGACGGGTCGCGGGGGCCTGACGGACCTGTGCAGTCGGCGCGTCGCCGCCCCCGCTGAGCAGCCCCAGCACCGTGAGCGGGTTGATGCCGAAGATCCAGCCCGCAACCAGCGCCACGGCCACCGTACCGAGCCCGATTCCGCGCCCGCCGCCCAAGCCGATGCCACGCCCCGCGCCGCCGCTGGCCCGCGCGTCCTCGACGTTGTCACTCTCGCGATTGCCTTCCCACTTCATGGTGATCTCCTGCAATGTCCAACAACCCATCGCGCGCTGCGCAACGGGAAGCCTGTTTGCAGGGATGGTAACGCCATGCGTCGGCGTGCCCAAGGGTGGCGAACTCTGAGCGGCGCGGCGATTCGCCGCCGCGCGCAACGGGGCTCAATGAATCCGGAGGTTCAGAACTCCTTGGCGGCGCCGATCTTCGACGCGCCGACAAGCCTCGAAAATCCGCATGGCCAGCAGGCAAAGCCTTGGATCACCCAGACTGTGGGCCGACGCCAGTTCGCGATAGGCGTAGCCCAGGTCAAGAAAGAATCGCGGCATTGCCACGCCGAGTCCATGGCTGGTCATCGCTTCGTTGAACTCGACCAACAGCGCCTGGTCGACGCCAAGTGACTCGGCCAACAGACCGAGCCACACGTCGGAGCTGTCGACGCCCATCGTCGGGCGCGGCAAGCCCCTCTCTGAATTCGCCTGCGCACTCAATCCGCCCGATGGGGCTTTGCGGGTCGTGGGACCGGTCATGGGACACCTCGCTTGCGTTGCCGCCAGGAAATTCTGGGGCGCGGGTTCAACCATAGTGCCGGCGCCCCGTCGTGAAGCCGGGAAATGGCCGGACTTGCCGGGCCAGTTTGAACCCTCCCAAAGGAAGGGAAAGCGCTCTCACGTCGCGTCCGGTGCGCACTCAGGTCTTGGGCAAGGTCACGCCGATCTGGCCCTGGTACTTGCCGCCGCGATCCTTGTAGCTCGTTTCGCAGACCTCGTCGCTCTCGAAAAAAAGCACCTGCGCGCAGCCCTCGCCCGCGTAGATCTTGGCCGGCAGGGGGGTGGTGTTGCTGAACTCCAAGGTCACGTAACCCTCCCATTCCGGCTCCAGCGGCGTGACGTTGACGATGATGCCGCAGCGGGCATAGGTGCTCTTTCCCAGGCAGATGGTCAGCACGTTGCGCGGGATCCGGAAGTATTCCAGCGTGCGCGCCAAGGCAAAGCTGTTCGGCGGGATCACGCAGACGTCGGCATGAATGTCGACAAAGCTCTTTTCGTCGAAATTCTTCGGGTCCACCACGGTGCTGTAGATGTTGGTGAACACCTTGAACTCGGGTGCGCAGCGGATGTCGTAGCCGTAGCTGCTGGTGCCGTAGCTGACGATCTTCTTGCCGTCGGCCGATTGCCGCATCTGACCCGGCTCGAACGGCTCGATCATCCCGGTCTCCGCGGCCATGCGGCGGATCCATTTGTCGCTCTTGATGCTCATGCGTCGTATCCCGGTTGATGCACGTCAATTGTAGGGAGGGCCCGCAACCGAGCTGCCGGTAAACATCCGTCACACTTGACCGCGTTTTGCCCGTGACAGGGTCGCGGATCTTGTCCTACCATTCGTGAAATTCCGACCCGGAGCCTGACATGCGCACTGCTTTGGATCTGATCAGCCAGTACGCCCAATACCACCGCGACCGTCGCAATATCGTCAGCCACTTCGTTGGTGTGCCGATGATCGTGTTTGGCCTGGGGGTGCTGCTGGCCCGGCCGGCTTTCGTTTGGGGAGGTCTGGTGCTGTCTCCAGCCTGGCTGGTTTTCGCAATTGCGTCGGCCTGGTACCTGAGCCGCGGCGACCTCGGACTTGGCATGGCGGTCAGCGCCGTGGTCGGCTCCCTGATGCTGCTGGCCCAGACCGTGTCGGGGGGCAGCGTGGCGGGCTGGCTTGCCTGGGGCCTGGGCTTCTTTGTGATCGGTTGGCTGATCCAGTTCATTGGCCACTGGTACGAGGGCAAGAAGCCGGCATTTGTCGACGACGTCATCGGCCTCCTGGTCGCGCCGATGTTCGTCACCGCGGAGATGCTGTTCGCCTTCGGATGGAACAAGGCGATGCTTGACGAGATCGAGCGTCGAGCCGGCCCGACCGTGATGCGAGACATGGCGAAGATCGCCTGATCCGGCCCGTCGAACTTCCGGTCGTGCCAGTCTGTGGCTGCTGCGGTTACAGCGCTCGTGGCGGTTCAGGATGGGCGTCGAACCGATCGAATCCGCTGTAGCAGATGAAGTGTCGGTGGGTGGCGCGGCCAAACAATGCCATGCCGAGTTGACCGGCCAGTTCATGCCCCATTTGCGTGATGCCACTGCGCGACACGATGATGGGCACCCCCATCTGCGCTGATTTGATGACCATTTCGCTGGTGAGCCGCCCGGTCGTGTAGAAGATCTTGTCCGCGCCAGTCAACCCATGGAGCCACATCCACCCCGCAATGGTGTCGATCGCGTTGTGGCGACCAACGTCTTCGACGAAGGTCAGCAAGCGATCCTGCCGAAACAACGCGCAGCCGTGCACCGAACCGGCTGACTTGTAGGTGCTCTCCTGAAGACGGATGGCGTTCAGCAGGCCATAAAGTGTGCCCTGGCTCAGGCGCGCCGAAGGTTCGTCGGCGGCAGGCAAACAAAGGGATTGCAGATCGCTCATCAGATCGCCGAACACAGTGCCTTGCCCGCAACCCGTGGTGACAATGCGCTTGGCGGTCTTCTCTTCAAATCGTTCGATGCCGGCGCGGGTGACGACCGCCGCCGCTTGAACCTCCCAATCCACGGTGATCGACTCGATGTCGGCCACCGAATCGACCAGCCGCTGGTTGCGCAGGTAACCCAGCACCAGCAGTTCCGGCGACGCCCCCAGCGTCATCAGCGT
>JAYSVE010000756.1:0-7493 GCA_043718725.1 Methylibium sp. | reverse complement strand
CGCGCCTACGACGCACGCATGCTGATCGCGCAGCGCCAGAAGAAGATCTCGTTTTACATCCAGTGCCTGGGCGAAGAGGCGATCGCCACCGCGCATTCACTCGCGCTGCGAGACGGCGACATGTGCTTTCCGACCTACCGCCAGCCCGGGCTGCTGCTGGCGCGCGACGACATCGACATGGTCGAGATGATGTGCCAGGCGATGTCCAACGAACGCGACCCGCTCAAGGGCCGCCAGTTGCCGGTGCTGCATTCGTACAAGCGGGCGGGCTTCTTTTCGGTCTCGGGCAACCTGGCGACGCAGTTCATCCAGGCGGTGGGCTGGGCCATGGCCTCGGCGATCAAGGGCGACACAAAAATCGCCTCGGCCTGGATCGGCGATGGCGCGACCGCCGAGTCCGACTTCCACACCGCGCTGACATTCGCCCACGTGTACCGCGCGCCGGTCATCCTGAACGTCGTCAACAACCAGTGGGCGATCTCGACCTTCCAGGCGATTGCCGGCGGCGAGTCGACCACCTTCGCCGCGCGTGGCGTGGGGTGCGGCATCGCCTCGTTGCGCGTCGACGGCAACGACTTCCTGGCCGTCTATGCGGCGTCGCAATGGGCCGCCGAGCGCGCCCGCGGCAACCTCGGGCCGACGCTGATCGAGTGGGTCACCTACCGTGCCGGCGCGCACTCGACCTCGGACGACCCGTCGCGCTATCGCCCGGTCGACGACTGGCAGCACTTTCCGCTTGGCGACCCGATTGCGCGGCTGAAGCAACACCTGATCGGCATCGGCGCTTGGTCGGAGCCGCAGCACATCGAGCTGCAAAGGGAACTCGACGCCCAGGTGGGCGCGGCGCTGAAAGAAGCCGAGCGCCACGGCACGCTGCAAGGCGGGCACGCCCCGCCGCTGGCGGCGATGTTCGAGGATGTCTACAAGGACATGCCGGCGCACTTGATCGAGCAGTTGCGCCAGGCCGGCATCTGACCATGCCCTCGATGACCATGATCCAGGCCTTGCGTTCGGCGATGGACGTGATGCTCGAACGCGACGACAACGTCGTGATCTACGGCCAGGACGTGGGCTACTTCGGCGGCGTGTTCCGCTGCACCGAGGGCCTGCAGGCCAAGTACGGGCGCTCGCGCGTTTTCGATGCGCCGATCTCCGAAGGCGGCATCGTCGGCGCGGCGATCGGCATGGCGGCCTATGGCCTGCGGCCGGTGGTCGAGGTCCAGTTTGCCGACTACTTTTATCCGGCCTCCGACCAGATCGTGTCGGAGGCGGCCCGGCTGCGCTACCGCTCGGCCGGCGACTTCACGGCGCCGATCACGATCCGCATGCCCTGCGGCGGCGGCATCTACGGCGGGCAGACGCACAGCCAGAGCCCGGAGGCGCTGTTCACCCATGTGTGCGGGCTGCGCACCGTAATGCCCAGCAACCCGTACGACGCCAAGGGGCTGCTGATCGCGGCCATCGAGTGCGACGATCCTGTCATCTTTCTGGAACCCAAGCGGCTGTACAACGGGCCGTTCGACGGCCACCACGACCGGCCGGTGGTGGCCTGGTCCGGGCACCCGTCCAGCGAGGTGCCGCAGGGGCATTACACGGTGCCGCTGGAGTCGGCGGCGGTGTTTCGGGCCGGCGCCGAGCTGACGGTGTTGACCTACGGCACGATGGTCTTCGTCTGCGAAGCGGCTGCGCGCGAGAGCGGCATCGACGCCGAGATCATCGACCTGCGCAGCCTGTGGCCGCTGGACCTGCCCACCATCGTCGCCTCGGTCAAGAAGACCGGGCGTTGCGTGGTTGTGCACGAGGCCACGCGCACCAGCGGATTCGGCGCCGAACTCACCGCGCTGGTGCAGGAGCACTGCTTCTATCACCTCGAGGCGCCGATCGAGCGCGTGACCGGCTGGGACACGCCCTACCCGCATGCGCAGGAGTGGGCCTACTTTCCCGGCCCGGCGCGTGTGGCGGCGGCGTTCAGACGGGCGGTGGAGTCATGAGTGCCGCACGGCCGCCATGGGCCACGAAGGGGCTCCTCCGGAGCCTTGGGCAAATACCGCAGTGCGAAGCAAGGAGGTTGCCTGATGAGTGCCGCACGGCCGTTCCGAAGGCGCTCGCTCCCCCTTGGGGGGACCGGCGCGCAGCGCCGCAGGGGGCAAGCATGAACAGTGTCCAGGTGATCAGCGTTCCCGACATCGGCGAAGGCATCGCCGAGGTCGAACTGGTGGCCTGGCATGTGCAGCCCGGCGACGAGGTTGCCGAGGACCAGGCGCTGGCCGATGTGATGACCGACAAGGCGGCGGTCGAAATCCCGTCGCCGGTGGCCGGGCGGGTGCTGGCCCTGGGCGGCGAGGTCGGACAGATGCTGGCGGTCGGGGCGGAGTTGATCCGCATCGAGCGCCAGGGCGCGGGCGCCAGCGCGCCGGCACCCGCCGCCCTCGTGGCGCCTGTTGCGCCGGCACCCGCCGCCAGCGGGGTCCCTGCCGCGCCGGCGGTGGCGGCCGAGAAGGCCGCGCCACCCGTCGCGCCAGGGCGACACGTCGAATCGGCGCCGTGTGTGCCGCAAGTGCCGCAAGTGCCGCGAACGGCGGGCGAGCGGACCCTCGCTTCACCCGCCGTTCGGGCGCGCGCCTGGGAGCTTGGCGTCAACCTGAAGGACGTCCCGGCCAGCGGCCTGGCGGGCAGGGTGATGCAGGCCGATCTGGCCGCCCATGTCGCCGGCGGCGCGACACGTGCGGCGGCGGCGCCGATCGCACGTGCCACGCCGCCGCTTGACGCCACGCACACGGTGAAGTTCATCGGCCTGCGCCGCAAGATCGCGCAAAAGATGCAGGAGTCCAAGCGGCGCATTCCGCATTTCACCTATGTCGAGGAAGTCGATGTCGGTGAGCTCGAAGCCTTGCGCGCACGACTCAACGAAAAGTGGGGCGCCCAGCGCGGGCACCTGACCTTGCTGCCCTTCATCGTCCGGGCGGTCGTTCTGGCGGTGCGCGAATTCGCGCAGGTCAACGCGCGCTTCGACGACGAGGCCGGTGTGCTCACCCGCCACGACGCGGTGCACGTGGGCATTGCGACACAAACCGAGGCCGGGTTGATGGTGCCGGTGCTGCGCGACGCGCAGGCCCGCGACCTGTGGGGCAGCGGCGTCGAAATTTCCCGGCTGGCCCAGGCCGCGCGCAGCGGCAAGGTGGTGCGCGACGAGCTGTCGGGCTCGACGATCACGATCACCAGCCTGGGGCGCCTGGGCGGCGTGATGTCGACGCCAGTGATCAACCACCCCGAGGTCGCCATCGTCGGCGTCAACGCCATCACGCCGCGGCCGGTGGTCCGGGGGGGCGCCGTGGTGGCGCGGCCGATGATGAACCTGTCTTCGTCGTTCGATCACCGTGTCGTCGATGGTGCGCTGGCCGCCGCCTTCGTGCAATGCCTGCGCGGCCATCTCGAACACCCGGCCACCTTGTTTGTCGAATAGCCGCGCGCTGGTTGCGCCATCGTCATCGCCGCCCGGATCGACGCCAGTCAACCTTGAACGAGGAGCGAACCCATGACCACCGTCGCGGACATCCTGAAATCCAAAGCCGACCCTGCCGTTCACACCATCGGCGCGCAAGCGTCGGTCTTCGAGGCCGTCGGCTTGATGGCGCAAAAGAACATCGGCGCCTTGCTGGTGGTCGAGCGCGGCCAGGTCATCGGCATGGTGACCGAGCGCGACTACGCACGCAAGATCGCCCTGATGGATCGTTCGTCCCGAGACACGTCGGCGCGCAGCATCATGAGCAGCCCGGTCAGGTGTGTGCATGCTGGCCACACGACCGCGGAATGCATGGCGCTGATGACCGAGAACCGGCTGCGCCATTTGCCGGTCATGGAGGGCGACAAGCTCATCGGCCTGGTCTCGATCGGCGACCTGGTGAAGGACATCATCTCCGAGCAGAAGTTCATCATCGAGCAGCTCGAGCACTACATCGCCGGGCAACCGCGCTGATCGTGGCAAAGACGCAAGGTTTCTCCCAAAAAATGAGATGTCGTCGCGCCGCCTGGCCGACGGCTTCAACAACCAGCGGGAGCGTGACATGAGCGCGCCGGGCCGCCCGCGGCCAGAGCCCGCAGTCCTTCGACAGGCGCGAAACCGTCCTCAGGACGGTTCCACGTCCGGTCTCAGCCCCAAGGGCGAATACTGGTGTGCGCAGCACGAAGCTTGCCTGATGAGCGGCAACCAGGTTCTTGCGCGCGCCGCGGACGCCGGGCCGAGCTTCAGCCCCGATCCGTCGTGAACGCCTTCGGCGCCGCTTCGGCCACGTCCCGGTCGAGCCGCTCGTACTCGGAAATCACCTGGGCCCCCAGCAACAGCAAGGTCGCCGCCAACTCTAGGCTGAGCAACACCGCGATGGCCGTGGTGAGTGAGCCATAGACGGTTCCGATCTGCGACAGCGTCGCGAAATACCAGACCAGCACATGGCGCGAGATCTCCCACAGCAAGGCCGCGCTGACGGCGCCGACCAGGGCGTGGTGCAGCGACAGCCGACCCACCGGCATCACCAGGTAGACCGAGGCCAGCACAAAGACCTCGCCGGCGAAGCCGAGCAGGTAGAGCAACGCGCCGGACACCCCGACCAGCGACCAACTGCGCCCCAAAAACTCCACGCGCTCCTGGCCGATGGCCTGCAGGCTGCCGGCCACCAGCGTCACCAGGAACAGGCCCAGCCCCAGGCACAGGATGTAGCCATACGGAATGACGGCCGAGACCAGGAAGCGGCGCCGCCGAATCGCGACCCTGTGGTAGAAGATCACCGAGATCGCGTTCTCGAGCACGGTGAAGGCCAGCGAGCTGAAGAACAGCATCGTCACCAGCAACACCCAGCCGATGACGCCGCGGTGGGCCAGAAAATTGGCCAACTCGTCCACGATCGCCCGCGACTGTCCCGGCACAAGCCATTCGAGATAGCGCCCCAGGGTTTGCAGCAGCTCGCCCTGGTCGATGACGTGCGACAGCGCGATCACCGTGAGGATCAACAACGGCACGATGGACAGCAGCGCGTAATAGGCCACCGCCCCGGCCAGCAGCAAGCCCTGATTGGCGCGAAACGCCTTCAGCGTCCGGCTGACAAAGGCCCAGGGGTTCTGCAGGACCTGAGCGGCGGCGTGGCCGATCAATGGCATGAGAGTGGCGCGGCCGGCCTGGCTCCGGACATTCAATTTCCTTTTCTGCGCGAATAGGTGACAAAACTGTATTTCAGGCCCTGCGGGCTGGCCAGCGGCTCGCGCGCGGTTTCGACGTAGTCGGCCCGGTTCCAGGCCGGAAAGAAGGCGTCGGCGTCGAACTCGGCGTCGATCTCGGTCAGCAGCAACTCATCGGCGTGCGCCAGGGCCAACGCGTAGATCTGCGCACCGCCGATCACGAACGCCTTGGGGGCCGAGGCCGCCAAGGCCAGCGCGGCCTGCATCGAGGTGGCGACTTCGGCACCCGCGGCGCGCCACCCGGGGTCACGCGTGAGCACGATGCTGCGTCGGCCCGGCAAGGGCCGGCCGATCGAGTCCCAGGTCTTGCGCCCCATGATGACCGGCGCGCCCAGCGTCAGGCGCTTGAAGCGCGGCAGGTCGTCGGGCAGGTGTACCAGCAAGGCGTTGTCCTTGCCGATCGCGCGGTTGCGGGCGATGGCGGCGATCAGGCTCAGGTTCGGCCGTGGCGCGGGTGTCGGCTTGAGGGCAGGGCGGTGCATGGCGGCGATTGTCGCAGCCGCATGCTGGCCCGCGTCAGGCCAACGAGGCAGCCTCGGCGCCGCGCGCCATGTGCTCGCGCATCAGTTGCTGCGCACGCTTCGGGTTGTGTTGACGCAGCGCCGCCATCAACGCCGTGTGTTCGGCGAGCGACGCTTCGAGCCGGCCCTGCTTGAACAGCGAATGGTGGCGATTGAGTTTCATGACCTTGCGCAGGTCGACCACCACCTGCTGGCGCCAGCGGTTGTCCGCGACCGCCAGCAGGTGCATGTGAAAGGCTTCGTTGGCCGCGAAGAACCGGTCGCGATCGCCGGCCGAGGCTTCGAGCTGGCGGTGCAAGACCTCCAGTTCGGCGAGCTGCGCCGTTGTGGCGGTTTGGGCCACCGCAAAAGCGGCGTCGCTCTCAAGCAGAGCCAGCAGGTGAAACACCTCGGACAGGTCGCGTTCGGAGACTTCGGTCACGTAAGCGCCGCGGCGCAGCTTCATCGTCACCAGGCCTTCGGTGGCCAACACCTTCAACGCCTCGCGCAGCGGCGTGCGGCTGATGCCGAATTCGGCCGCCAGGCTTTGTTCATCGATCCAACTGCCGGCGCCCAGCGTGTGGCCGAGGATGCGCGCCCGCAACTTCTCGGCGACCTGTTCATACAGCGCGGTTTGCGGCAACCGGCGCGCCGCCGCACGGGCACGCACGCGCGGCGGCGCGGCCTTGGCGCGGGTGGGTGAAGGTGTGGCCATGGTGACGTGCGCGATGCTGAGTTCGGGCTGCTGAGTTTGGGCTGCGAGAACCGGTGCTTGAATTGCGGCCGGTCCGGGTTGCAAGCCGCTATAATTCAATTTTGAATTATGGCGTGTCCACGGCCGCGCGTCCACCATGTCCGACCCAGCGCTGTTGAATTCCGACTCCCTCGCCGGCTGGCGCACCGCCGCCGCCAAATCGGCCCCGGGTGGCCGGGTGGACTCGCTCATCTGGACCACGCCGGAAGGCATCCAGGTCAAGCCGCTGTACACCGCGGCCGACCTGAAGGGCCTGAAATACACCGACACCCTGCCCGGTTTCGAGCCCTATCTGCGCGGCCCGCAGGCCACCATGTACGCGGTGCGGCCGTGGACCATCCGCCAATACGCCGGGTTCTCCACCGCCGAGGCGTCCAATGCCTTCTACCGCAATGCCCTGGCCAGCGGCGGCCAGGGTGTCAGTGTGGCGTTCGACCTGCCCACCCACCGCGGCTACGACAGCGACCACCCGCGCGTGACCGGCGACGTCGGCAAGGCCGGTGTGGCCATCGACAGCGTCGAGGACATGAAGATCCTGTTCGACGGCATCCCGCTGGACAAGGTGTCGGTGTCGATGACGATGAACGGCGCGGTGCTGCCAGTGCTGGCCGGCTACATCGTCGCGGCCGAAGAGCAGGGCGTGGCGCTGGCCCAGTTGAGCGGGACCATCCAGAACGACATCCTCAAGGAGTTCATGGTCCGCAACACCTACATCTACCCGCCGGTGCCCAGCATGCGGGTGATCGGCGACATCATCGAGTTCACCTCCAGGCACTGCCCCAAGTTCAACTCGATCTCGATTTCTGGCTACCACATGCAGGAGGCCGGCGCGAACCAGGCGCTGGAACTGGCCTTCACCTTGGCCGACGGACGCGAGTATGTGAAGACCGCGTTGTCCAAGGGCCTGGACGTGGACGACTTTGCCGGCCGCCTGAGCTTCTTCTGGGCCATCGGCATGAATTTCTACCTTGAGGTGGCCAAGATGCGTGCGGCGCGGCTGCTGTGGTGGC
>JAYSVE010000755.1:0-7512 GCA_043718725.1 Methylibium sp. | reverse complement strand
GACATGCCGAGTGAAAACTTGAAGACGGAGCGCAAAACCGGGCACCTCATGAAGTCGCCCTACACCTTCAAAAAGTATGGGCAAAGTGGATTGGAAGTCAGTGAGATCTTTTCCAAAACCGCCGAATCCGCTGATGACCTCTGCGTCATCCGCTCAATGCATGCAGATGTCCCCAACCACGAGCCATCCCTCCTCCTGATGAACTGCGGGGAAGCCCGTCTCGTCCGTCCCAGCATGGGGTCCTGGGTGACCTACGGGCTCGGCACCTTGAATCAAAATCTCCCTGGCTTCGTCACCATGTGCCCCGGTGGTTATCCCATTCAGGAAAGCCAAAACTGGCAATCCGGGTTTTTGCCAGGAACTTTTCAGGGCACCTACATCGACACCCAGCATCGCGAGCTGGACAAACTCATCGAGAACATCCGCAACCGCCGCCTGCCCGCGAGGGAACAACGCCGCCAGCTGGATCTGCTCCAGGAACTGAATCACCGCCACCTCACCAAACGCAACGAGGATGCCCAACTGGAAGCCCGGATCCAGTCCTTTGAGCTGGCCTATCGTATGCAGATGGACGCTACCGATGCCTTTGACCTCACCCGCGAGCCCGCCTCCATCCGCGAAATGTATGGCGATACCCTGCATGGGCGCCAAATGCTGATCACCCGCCGCCTCATCGAGCGCGGGGTCCGTTTTGTCCAGGTCTGGCACGGCCCCGGCCAGCCGTGGGATCACCATGATGACATCGAAAGCGGCCACCACCACGGCGCTGCTCACCGTGGCCGCGTCGTTGGTCCCGGTGATGGTGATTTTCACCGTGCTGGGCGTGCCGTCCACGCTGGTGACGTTGTAGGTCTCGGTGACGCTGTCGGTGGTGTTCAGGTTGTCGAACGCGCTGTTGGCCGTGAAGCTCCAGGCGCCGGCGGCGTCGATGCTGAAGTTGCCGATCACGCCCACCGTCGCGCTGGCCGTGAAGGTGTTGTTCGGGTTGTCGACATCGGTGCTGGTCAGCACGCCGCTGGTGCTCAGCGGGGCGTTGGTTTCGACCAGGCCCACCACGGCGCTGCTCACCGTGGCCGCGTCGTTGGTCCCGGTGATGGTGACTGTCAGCGTCGCCGTCTGCAACGAAGTGCCATCCACATTCGTCTGCAACACTGTGTACGTAAAGATCTTCGTCACAACCTGTCCGGCCGCCAGGGCGTCGGCCGCGCTGGCGTCGATCGTGTAGGTGCCGTTGGCATTCAGAGTGACCGTCGCGCCGTAAAGCCCAGCCGGGGCAACAGCGGTGCCCAGCGCACCGCCGGTCCAACCCGTCACCGACAAGGTGTCTCCGACCCCGGCACCATCGTTGCTCAGCACGTTGCCGCTGGCGACCGTGTCCTCGAGGAGCGCCTTGCTGTCGTTGACCGGCGTAATCGTCTTGATCGTCACTTCACCGGTCTTCGATGAACCCGTCCGAGCGGTGTCGATCGTGCCATCACCGTTGATATCCATGCCCACCGAGGTGACGCGCGCGCCGAAACTGACGTTGCTGAAATCGGCCAGCGTCAGATTGCGCAAACTCGAATCGAGCGTGAAACTGAAGCTGCGGATGTCGTTGCTGCCGATGCCCGACGTGCCGATCTCAACACCGACGTCGTAGCCGCCGTTGTCGCCGACCAGGCCGCTCATGTTGGCGCCGTCGCCCAGGTTGGTGACCGTGTCGTTGCCCTGCTGCAGCTCGGTCAGGTTGGCGGTCGGCGCGGTCGTCAAACTTCCAATCAGCCTCTCATCGGCCAGGTCGAAAAACAATCCACGCAGGTCGCCGAGGTAGGAACCCGCGGTAGAAAGCTGGATGATGTTGAACGTGACCGTCCCGTCAGCGTTCTCGGTGATGGTGACCTGCAGGACAGGGTTGGTACCGCCGGAGGTGGCTGAGTCGTTGATCAGAAACGTCATCGATGACATGTTTTATCTCGCTTTTGGTTTGTTCGTCGTAGGTGAATTCAAGCCTGGCAGGCCATGGCAAAACAATTGGGGCGGGCTGTGGCTACGGTCGCCATCGGCGTCCAGCGGAGCTGGGCAACGCCTTGGCGCTTGGGCGGAGTCGGCCGCCCGAATCGACGACGTGCACACCAACATGGGCGGCCCCATTGGGCGCGGCGCCGCAGTGGTTCACACCGCTCACCGGTGCGCCGATGTCGCCATCGCTGCATGTCGCTCTGGTGTTAGCGCTCAAGATTGCTCCCAGTGCCCCATTGACTGGGCTTGGTTGTCGATCCAAAACAGTTGGACTTCAACTGACGGCAGCATTAGGAGGCAGCATCCCTGCACACCCGCATCGCGCCTTGCCAGTGTCCTGGACGGGGATGCTATCGAGAGGTCGGTGTGGAATTGCCCCCCTGCTTCGGGGGTTCGCTGCATGCAGAGGCCAAGGTTCGTGGTGATTCATGAACTCGTTCACACCGCACGAGGCGGTTGGCGTGCGCCACCAAGATGGCGATGAGCCGGCCATTCCAAACGCCACGTGCGTGGCGTTGACTTGACCGCCGCGACGGGGCACGCGGCAACGAGCACCTGCGCGCGCGGTGCCGCGATAACCGCCCAACGATGGAACTACTGTGCCTGCACCATCAAGCGCAACATCAGCTCCACCCGCGCCTTCACCGGCGTCAGGTCGTCGGCCGACGCCAGCATGGCGTCGGCATCGGCCAGCACGCGCCCGTCGCCGCAGCGGGTGCTGCGCAGCACCCGCACACCCTGGCGCTGCGCATCGAGCAACGCCGATTCCAGGTCGTGATGCAGCGTGCCGTTGCCGCTTCCCGCGGCGACGATTCCGTGCGCGCCTGCCGCACACAGCGCGCGCACGACCGCGTCGGTCGCGCCCGCATGGCTCATCACGATCTCGACGCGTGGCCACGACGCTGGGTCGTCCGGCAAGGCATCGATGCCGAGGGCGTCGCCTTGCGGCCAGGCGCGAAACAACTTCAATCGACTCCCTTCAATGACGCCGATCACGCCCGCATCGCCCGAGCTGAAAGCGTCGAGCCGATACGGGTGGGCCTTGCGCACCTCGCGTGCGCCATGCACCTGGCCGCCCAGCACGGCGACGACGCCCTGGGCATGCGGCGTGCGCGCCACCGCCACCGCGTCGACCAGGTTCTGCGGCCCGTCGCTTTGCAACGCGGTGGCCGGGCGCATCGCGGCCGTCAGCACGATCGGCTTGGGCGGCGCCAAAACGCGTTGCAGGAACCAGGCGGTTTCCTCCAGCGTGTCGGTGCCGTGGGTGACGACGATGCCGGCCACGTCAGGCCGTGCCAGGTGGTGCGCGCAGCGCCGGGCCAGCAACTGCCAGATCGCGTTGTCCATGTCTTTGCTGTCCACCTGCGCCACCTGCTCGGCCTCGATGGGCAGGTCGGCCAGCGCCGGGATGGCGGCGATCAAGGCCTGGACCGCGAGTTGCGCGGAGGTGTAGGCGAGGCTGTCCGAGGCGTCAACCGAGGTGCCGGCGATCGTGCCGCCGGTGCCGAGCACAACCACTCTTGAAGCATTGCTTTGCATTTTTTCGGAAGCTGGACGAAAATACAGGTACTGGATGAATTGCCAGCCGTGATCGGCCATCGGTCATGGCGGCGGGGAATTCGTCATCATCAAGGAAAACCTGTGGACGAAGCGCCGAAACTCACCGACCGCCAGCAGCAAATTCTCGACCTGGTGCAAAGCGCGATTGAACGCACCGGCGCGCCGCCCACGCGCGCCGAGATTGCCAACGAACTGGGCTTCAAGTCCGCCAACGCGGCCGAGGAGCACTTGCAGGCGCTGGCGCGCAAGGGCGTCATCGAGCTGGTGGGCGGCACCTCGCGCGGCATCCGCCTCAGGTCTGAAACCTTGCGTGCCCTCAACGAGTCGCGCGGCAGGCAGTACAGCCTGCCCTTGCCCAGCCTGGCACAGCTCAGCCTGCCACTGGTCGGGCGGGTGGCCGCCGGCAGCCCGATGCTGGCGCTGGAGCACATCGAACAAACCTACCTGATGGAAGCCAGCATGTTCCCGCGCCGGCCCGACTACCTGCTCAAGGTGCGCGGCATGAGCATGCGCGACGCCGGCATCATCGACGGCGACCTGCTGGCGGTGCAAAAGGCCAAAGAGGCCAAGAACGGCCAGATCGTCGTGGCGCGGCTGGGCGACGAGGTCACGGTCAAGCGCTTCCGCAAGACCAAGAGCGGCATCGAGCTGATCCCCGAAAACCCCGACTTCAAGACCATCGTCGTGCCGCTGCCCGGCCAGGGCGGCGAGTCCGACTTCGAGCTCGAAGGCCTGGCGGTCGGCCTGATCCGCAACCACATGTTGATGTGAGCCCGCCATGGCGTCGGTCATCAAGTCCCCCAAGGCCGCCAGCGCGGCCGACTGCAACCGGCTGGAGCAACTGCCCAACATCGGCCCGGCGCTCGCCGCCGACCTGCGGCTGATCGGCATCACCGAACCCCGCGACCTGCGTGGCAAGGACGCGTTCGTGCTCTACCAAAAGCTGTGCGCCGCCACCGGGCAGCGCCAAGACCCCTGCGTGCTCGACACCTTCATGGCCGCAACCGACTTCATGCGCGGGGCGCCCGCTGCGCCGTGGTGGCGCTACACACCGCAGCGCAAGGCCTTGTTCGGGCGGGTTTGACTCGGCGCGCCATACCGATCCGCGCCCGGCCGACCGCCGGCAATCCGGTTCAACGGGCCGGCGTCAGCACCAGCGTGTGCTCGGTCGGCGCGCCCCACAGCGGCACGTCCTCCATGCCCGCCCAGCGCCGCACAAAGTTGCGGTACAGCGGTGAAAACGGGTTGCCCGACTGGCCGCTGGAATGAATGAACCGCGACTTCGACGGGTCGCCCAGGTCGTACAGCGCACGCAGCGACGGGCCGTGCTCGTCGAGGTACAGCTCGCCGGTGGTGGCGTCCGGCTTGAGGCTCACGCGGCCGACGTTCACGGTGAAGGTGTCGCCGCCGACGGGCGTGCGCAATTCGAACCACCGCGCCAGCGGCTTGACGCGGCTGAACGGGCGGTGCTCGGAGCGGGCCTGGTGCGCCCTGCCCCATTGCCACTGGGCCACGTCGGTGCCGTGCACCGCTTGCAACTCGTCCAGAGCCCGCGTCAGCGCCAGGTCGCTTTGCTGCGCACAGGTTTCCGGGGCGGCGGTGGCCTTGTCGTCGCACCAGAAGGCGTCGTCGCGCTCGACCACGCCTTCGAGCGCATCGCGAAAACTGCGTCCACTCAGCGACCGGTCCACCGCCGCCTGGCCCAGTTCGTCGGCAAAGACGCCGAGCGTCAACTGGCGCGCCCAGGCCCAGAAGATCAACGGCGCGGCGCGGTCGGCCGCCATCGTGCCGTCGAACCCGGCCAGTTGCTGCTGCGCCGCGGCCGCCAACGCATGCGTGGAGTTCGCCTTGCGCAACGCGGGCAACAGGCGTTGGGTGGCCAACGACAACACGTCGGCCTGGATCTCGCGCAGGCCGTCAAGGCTGTGTTTTGGCTTGGCGGCCAACAGTTGCTCGATGCGCTGCATGCGGTAGGGCACGGCCCAGTCGTTGGTGATGTAGTGGTCATAGTCGCGGCCATGGATGCGCTGGTTGGCGGTGGCGATCCAGCCGCGCGCTGGGTCCATTTCGCGCGGGGTCAGCGTCGGGTCGAGGAAGCCGGCCCAGTCGTAGCGCGCGTCCCAACCCGGCGAGGGGACCAGGCCTTTGAGGTCGTTGTCGGCCTTGCGCAGCGGCACCCGGCCGGCCGCCACCATGCCGATGTGGCCGTCCCGGTCGGCCACCACCATGTTCTGCATGGGCGCGACATAACCCGCCGAGGCCGCCGTGAATTCGGCCACCGAGCGAGCCCGGCTCAGCGCCAACCCCGCGCCCAGGGTGCCGGGGTCGGGGTCGAGTGCGGTCCAGCGCATCGCCAGCGCGTAGGCCGGCTTGTCGGCCGCACCCAGCAAGCCCGGGGTCGCGCCCGAATCTGAAATCACCGGCCCGTGGCGGGTCGCGCGCACGGTCAGCAAGACATCGGCCTGGCCCTTGACGGCGATCGTCTCGGTGAAGCTTTCGAATGCCGACCAGCCCTCGGGCGTCTGGTAGCGCGTCGGGTCGTCGGGCTTGATGCGTTCGATGTACAGGTCTTGCACGTCTGGCCCGGTGTTGGTAAAGCCCCAGGCGATATGCTCGTTTTGCCCCAGCACCACCTGCGGCAGGCCCGGCATCGTGGCACCGGCCACTTTCAGGCCCGGCACCTCGATCCGCACGAAGTACCACAGCGCCGGGGCGCTGAGCTTCAAGTGCGGGTCGTTGGCCAGCAAGGGCTTGCCGGTTTCGGTGTGGGTGCCGCGCACCACCCAGTTGTTCGAGCCCGCCCCTTCGACGCCGGACTCCGGCGCCGCCAGCAAGGCCTGGGCGCCGAGCTTGCCATCCAGCCGCAGCTCGCGAAACAGCGCGGCGTAGTCGCGCGTTTGCAGCGGCAGGTCTCCGGGGTAGGGCGGCACCAACTCGTTGATGCGGGCCACCGGCAGCTTGAGTGCCAGGCGCATGCGCAGCAGTTCGGTGGACCAGTTGCCGCCCAGATCCCAGGCCATCATGACCGCCCAGGCCACGCTGTCCTCGGGCGTCCAGGCCTGCGGCTGCAGGCCCAGCAGCACGAACTCCGGCGGACGGGCCTTCATCGGCCCTTGCAAAAACGCATTGATGCCGGCCGTGTACGCCAGCACCGCCGAGCGCACCTCCGGGCCGGCCGCCGCCCATTGCGCCGCGGCGGCGCGTTTGACTCCCAGCGCGCGCAGGAACTTGTCGCTCTCCAGCGCCGCCGCTCCGAAAGCCTGCGCCAGCCGGCCGGAGCCGATGCGTTTGTGGGTTTCGAGTTGCCAGAGCCGGTCCTGGGCGTGCACGAATCCCAGGCCGAACAAGGCCTCGTCGATGCCGGCGGCCCGGATCGTCGGTACGCCCAGGCCATCGCGCTCGATGCGCACTTCCGAGCGCAAGCCGGGCAGGACGATGGACCCGTCGGTTTGCGCCAGGGTCTGGCGGCTGTAAAGCCACAGGGCGGCGCCGGCAAGCAACAGCAGCGCCCCGACGAGCCACGCGATGCGTTTGATCCACCTCATGCCCTGCCCCTTTGAAGACGCCTCGAATCCGCCGCAGGCGCCGCTGCGCCGCCCGCCCGAATGGGCGTTCTTGCCGGCGCCGAATTGCCCGGTTTCACGACCGCTTTTCGGTCGTTTGGGCCACCCGCGCATCGAAACAATCGACGTCTGACCCGCCATGGTGAGCGGGCACGCGCAGCCGGAGGAACAGCGCCATGATCAAGAACCTGCTCACATCGTCGATTGCCGCGGTACTGCGCTACTCGCTGCCCGCTGAAACCCAGGTCTGCCCGGCGCTGGACCGGCAACGCAGCGCATGGCCGCCGGTCACCCTGCGCGACTGGATCGCCAGCAGCCTGCCGGCGCGCAGCGACTTGCCGTTTCATCGCCGGATCCCGACCGGGGTGAGCGACGCGCGGCCGTTGCAGGG